>DASPZW010000364.1:0-6934 GCA_035636055.1 Actinomycetota bacterium | reverse complement strand
CCCGTGCCGAGCGAGGCATGATCGTCCTCTACTCCCGGCCCGGGTGCCACCTGTGCGAGGACGCCCGGCAGGTGTTGGTGGCCATGGGCGTGACCTTCGAGGAGGTCGACATCACCCGGGACCCGGCCCTGGAGGCGGAGTACGGCGTGCTGATCCCCGTCGTCGAGCGGGGAGGCCGCCAGCTGTTCGAAGCCGGCATGGACCCTCGTGAGCTGCCGGACCTGCTGACAGCAGGGGGGTCCAGGGGGGAGTAGCAGCCCCCCGGAACGAAGCGGAGGGGGATGAGCTGCGAATCCCCCCTGGACCCTATGCGGGGCTCCTATGCGGGGCTCCTATGCGGGGCTCGTGGGACGCTCCGAAGGAGCGGGCCACGAGAGGAAAACTAGACGGTCAGGCTCGCCCGCTCCGCCTTCCGGCGTCGCTCGTAGGAGCTGAGGCCGAGCAGGTGGATCACGAACAGCACCAGCGAGGTCAGGAGGTAGTACATCGCCGGGGTCCGCAGCTTGCCCCGGACCCGGACGGCCACCACGATGACGGGCGGCGGCTGGCCCTCCTGGCCCGAGAGGTCCAGCGTCATCACGGGGCCGCCCGCCCGGACCCGGTCGCCGGGTCGGAGGGGTTCGGCCGCCACGACGCCGGCCATGGACGACTTGGCGTTCACGTCGCCACCGGAGGTGGCCACCGTCATGAAGTCCTGCCCTGGGGAGACCTTGTCGCCGATGCCCACGAGGTACTTCTTGAGCGTCCCCTCGGTCACGCCCGGGCCCAATGTGGCCGTGACAGCAGACGAGGGGGCTCCCTTGGCGAGTGCGATCAGCGAGGCTTTGCCGTTGACCGTGACCGGCTTGAGCAGGATGTTGTAGTCGGTGAACTGCCCAGACTGCAGATCCACCGACCCCTGCACGATGGCAGCCGCCGCATCCTTCTGGCCCTGGATGGCACTGATGGCGTTGCCGACCGCCGAGTCCAGGACGGGCTTCGCCTGAGTGGCCTCGGCGTCGGTGTCGTCGGCGCCTTTCAGGTCGGCCAATTTGGCGCCCACCTTGGGCTGTTGCCAGCCGTCACCGGGGTAGTTCGCCACGTTGTAGGTCGTCCCGAAGGCCTTGGCCTCGGTGACATTCGGGCCGATGGCGATGGCCTGCCACTGCGTGTCCGGCCCGGTGGGCCCGAGGCCCGAGATGAACCAGATGAAGGACATGATGGCCAGCACCCCGAACGTGATGGAGAACTCGACCCAGTAGGCGAGCCTCGTGCCCATCACCATCGCCATGAGGAGGTAGACCATGCCCCAGAGGGCACCCATGACCACGATGACGGCCAGCACGCCCTTGGTGAACACGCTCACGGTCGACCCCCTCTTATGACGATGCTGCCGAGACCGGCCGCTGGATGGTCTGCAGCCAGTCGATGATGTCGTTGATCTGCTGGTCGGTCAGCGGGCCGCCGTACAGCTGGCCCCAGGTCGGCATGTCGTCGCCGTTGCCCAGCTGGCCGTTGGTCCGGCCCCGCTCGATCGTGGTCATGACGTAGTCCCGCGGGGTCTTGTAGCCCACCTGGGGGTGCAGGACGTACTTGTTGAACAACTGCGTGAGGTCCGGGGCGTGGCCCTGCACCTGGGTGTTGGTCGTCGAGTCGGTGTAGCTGACGTTGCCGCCGTGCGCGTCGTTGCCGTGGCAGCGGGCGCACCCGATGCCTCGGGTGTTCGTTGCACCCGTGACCGGGTTGGTCGGCAGGGCGAAGTACTGCTCGCCCCTGGTGATGGCGTCGTTCGCGAACTTCGTCGTCGTCGAGGTCATCCGTGTGGGCTCGGCCGTCCAGTAGAGGAAGATGAACAGCGCCAGCGCCAGGCTGAGCAGCAGCCCCCAGACCGAGATCCGGGTGAGCCGCGGGCCTTCGAGGAAGTCGTCGGTATCGCCGGGCCGGATGGCGGCGGGGACCTTCTCCGGCCTGCGTGCGGGCGGAACTGTCCCAGGGATGTCTGCCATACCGCCCCGCTAGCCCGCGACCACGTGAAGGAGAACCTGCAGGCCCGTCATGCGCCGGAGATGGTGACGCAGTGGACACCCTCGGGGGCGGGCTGCGACGTGACGGTGCCCCTCGGGGGGCCGGTGATGACCTGGGACGTGTCGACGACCACCTTGCCGCCCACGATGTCGACCCGGAACCGGTCGAGGCTCCGTGGGGCGGGCCCGCTGCGGTACTCGCCGTTGATCGAGTACTTCGACCCATGGCACGGGCACTCGAACCACTTGGCGGTGTCGCAGAACGGGACGCTGCAGCCCAGGTGGACGCACTTGCGGTAGAGGGCGACGAACCCGCTCTGGGCGGTGTTCGCCGTGACGTAGGCCGGCACCTTGGCGGCCGCCGCGGGCTGGCCCTCGTAGACCATGAGCCAGAAGAACCCGTCGGGGTTGAAGATGGGGCTCCGGCTGGTGGAGAGCTGGGCCCGGAGGCCCTCGGCGTCGCCGACGGTGATCTTCGACCCCAGCCCGCCGCCGCCTCTCGGCCACAGGTAGTCGAGCGAGGCCAGAGCGAAGTTGGCGAGGGCGACCCCGACGGCGGCGAAGTAGGCACGGTTGAGGAACTGCCGGCGGGTGACCCCCGCGGCGTCGTTGCCGGAGCTGCGGGCACGCGGCGTGCGCTCGATGACCGTACCGGGGGCGGCCCCCGTCGAGGACTGGGGCGACATCATCGAGGACTCCACCTGGGGAGCGGCCTCAGGCCGAGCCCGGAGGTAGGCCATGAACAAGGCCCATGCTGCCAGGGTCACACCGATGATCACTGCCGCAAGCGCTGTCTGGGTCATAGCTCGAATCCATGTTCGCCGACACTGTTGAGATTCCGTAGATAGAACAAACCGTCCTTCCAGGGGTAGACCCAGTTCTGGCCCGGCCCCCGGAAGAGGACGCCGACCGAGACCAGGATGGCGAAGAAGACCATGAAGATCGTGAACAGCGAGATGGCGATCTTGCGGTCGTCGGGCTTGGTGGAGGGGTTGCGGTCGATGAACGGCGCCGCCATGAGGCCGAGGAGGATCCACTGGGGGATGGTCACGCCCGCGACCTGCGGGTGGAAGTAGCGCAGGAGTTCCTGCAGGCCCAGGAAGTACCAGGGGGCCTTCGACGGGTTCGGCGTCTGGTTGATGTTGGCCAGCTCGCGGAACGGGGCGTTGATCAGGACCGAGACGATGACGAGGAACAGGGTGGCCGCAAGGATCGCCAGCATCTCGGAGGCCATGAGGTGGGGCCAGACGTTGACCCGGTCGATGGGCTCCTTCTCGACCCGTTGGATCGCCTCGGGCTTGACGACCGCCAGGAGTCGCTGGATGCGCTCGGGAACTGCCTCGCCGGTGCCGGCGGCCCGGGCGGCCCTCGCTGAAGCCCCCCGGCCCTTGCCAACCGGGGTTGCAGCGGTGGCGGCTACGGCGGCGACGCCGGCGCCCACCGGCACCGCGGCGGCGGTCGGGGCCGCGGGTGCGGGAGTTCCCCTCGAGGCGCGCATCCTGGCGGCCTTGGCGCGGGCCTGGGTGACGGCCGGCGACGAGCCCTTGGCCTGCTCCTCGGCGAGCACACGCTCGAAGACGGCGTCGGGCGACTCCCCCCCGTTGGAGGAGGCGGCAGCGGCGGCTGGGGCCTCGCCCGTGGGAGCGGGGGGAGCCGGCGCCGGCTGGGCAGGAGGCGGTGGGGCAGCGTGCCCGGCGATCTCCTGCCGTGCGGCTTCCTGGGGGTTGGTGGACAGCCCCTTGGAGGCGCGCATGCGCGCCGCCTTTGCGCGTGCCTGAGCTACCTGAGGAGACGACCCCTTGACCTGTTCTTCGGCCAACGTCCGCTCAAATACCTCGTCTGGTGTCTCTGCCATCGATCTGCTCCCTGCTTGGCGCGGCTTAGAGGGGTCCCGAGATGCCGCCGTCCTTGCGGACCCTCCAGAAGTGCACAGCCATCTGGATGACGATCACGAAGGGCAGCGCCAGCACGTGCAGTGTGTACCATCGGACCAGGGTGGGGGCCCCGATCTGCGCGCCGCCGAGCAAGACGAAGGAGGCCTCCTTGCCGACGACCGGCGAGTTCCCGATCATGTTCGTGCCGACAGTAACCGCCCAGATTGCGAGCTGGTCCCAGGGCAGCAGGTAACCCGTGAAGGCCAGCAGCAGGGTCACGATGAGCAGGGTCACGCCGATGATCCAGTTGAACTCCCGGGGCGGCTTGTAGGCGCCGGTGTAGAAGACCCGGCCCATGTGCAGGAAGACCGTGATCACCATGAGGTGGGCGCCCCACCGGTGGAGGTTGCGCACCAACTGGCCGAAGGCGACCGTCGTATGGATGCCCACCATGTCGCTGTAGACGACCGTGGTGGCCGGCCGGTAGAAGAACATCAGGAAGATGCCCGTGATGGTGAGGAAGATGAAGAGGAAGAACGACAGGCCGCCCAGGCACAGCGTGTAGGAGAGCTTGATCCCGTGCCGCTTCACCTTCACCGGGTGCAGGTGGTACAGCACCGAGTTCATGACCACGTAGGCCCGGTTGCGCGGCGAGTCCTGGTAGCCCTTCCGGAAGATAGAACCCGGACGGAAGATCGACCGGAAGAGCTGGGAATCCCGAAGCCGGTCGGCCCGCTCGGCCACCTCTTTCGGCTTTGGAACTCTTCGCTTGGTCGGTGTCTGTGCCATTCCCTCTCCCCCCCGGGCAACGTCCGGGCCTGGTACTGGATGCCTAGTCGGCCCGCTGCTCGTTGGCGACGGTCCCGAGGGCTCGGGCACCACCGCCCTTCTGCGCTTCAAGCCGGCCCATGGTGAGTGCCCCGGTCGGGCACCGCTCCACGCAGAGGTTGCAGCGCGTGCAGGCGTCGTCGTCGATCACGAACAGGATGTCGTTGTCATGCATGTCCCGGGCGATCTCGTCGGATCCCGACTCCGACACGATGTCCGGCGTCAGCATGAAGATGCAGTACCAGGGGCAGATGTCGACACACCCCTCGCACAGGATGCACAGCTCGGGGATGAAGTTGATGTAGCGGGGGGGCTTGCGGATGGACTTCAACCACTCGGGAGTGACCTCCTGGGCGACGTAATCCGTGCGGAGCCTCGGCTTGTCGATGTTTTCCATGGCACTGATTCCCTTGAGGGCTCGTTCTCCCCCGGGCTACTTGCCCGGGAGGTACCCCTTCACGTCATCGGACCCGCGCTGGCCCAGCCGGCGCCGCCGCTTCTCACCATAGACGTATGCGGCGACGATCACTCCGGCGAACACCGTTGTCTGGAAGCCCAAGGAGATCGCATCCCGGATACGGGTGGAGGTGTAGGGCTGGATGGTGTGGGTCTTGAAGCCGGGGATGTGGTGGACGATGCTCTGGATCGTCTTGACCGCTGAGGCGTCCCGTGAACTCCACCAGTACGTGAAGTAGGACGGCATCCAGGCCAGCGTGATCAGCAGGAATATGATGACCCCCAAGCCGACGACGACTGCCTTCGTCCAGGTCAACTCGGTCTGCGCTGGTCGTTTGAGCATACGGGTGACGGGGTCCTCAGTCGGGGTGACCGGGCGCATTATAGCGGAGGTTCCGTTGCGTACAAGCAGGGGTCGTGGCCTGCCGAAGGGGCCTGCGGAGACCGTATTCTCGGCCTACTCGCGGTGTGCCTGATCCCGCTCGCGCAGCTCCTCGAGACGCCGGTCGGTGGCCCGCTGGCGCCGTCCGAGGAACAGCAGGTAGCCACCGATCCCGGCCCAGATCGCCGTGTACGCGACGCCCAGGTAGGCGAACTGGTGCTTCACGGCTGCACGCCCGCCTGGACGGCCCCGCTTCTTCCCACCGGCCCCGGCGGGGCGGGGCGGTCCTCGGCTGCGGCCTCGGCGTCCGCCAGCGCATCGTGCGCGCGCCCGAGCCGGGTGCGCAGCAGCATCATGAGGATGTAGAGGCCGGTGTAGACGGCGACCATCCACAGCATCGTGACCAGCTCGGATGTGGGGAGCTGCGGGCCTGCCGGGTTGATCACGACCTCGGCCGGGTGCAGCGTTCGCCACCAGACCATCGAGAAGTGCACGAGGGGGACGTCAGCGAAGCCGACGATACCGATCACCGCCGCCACCCGGGCCCCCCGCTCCGCGTCGGAGGCCATGCCCCGGAACAACAGGTAGCCCACATAGATGAGGAACAGGACGAAGGTGAGCGTCAGCGTTTCGTCCCAGGTCCAGAACGTGCCCCAGCGGGGACGGCCCCAGAGCATCCCGGTGACCAGGCACAGACCGGTGAACAGCACACCGATCTCGGCCGAGGCGTGCGCCAGGCGGTCCCAGCGACGCTTGGAAGTCTTCAGGTAGGCCACCGAGCCGACCAGCACGACGCCGAAGGCGAGGTAGGCCACGTAGGCGATCGGGACGTGCATGTAGAAGATGTGCTGGATGTAGTCGGGACGTGCGTCGAAGCACGGCTGGCCCGGGGCCGCTCCAGGCACGAGGCAGTTGGCCGTGGGGACCCAGAAGAAGATGGCCACGATCCCCACCGCCATCCCCAGCGCGACGAGGATGGTCAGCAGGATGGTGCCGGTGCCGCTGCGTCTGGCGGTTGTGGGAGGGGTCATTCGTTATTCGTTCACGATGAACTCGAAGGCGACGGCGCCGATGGCCACGATGGCCAGATCAAAAGCTCCCATGAGAATAAACCAGCGTTCCTGGCTCACGAGCCCGCCCCCCGTCAGGAGTGAGGACGTCAGGCGTTCTGCTCCCAGGACCAGCGGGATGATGACGGGGAACAGCAGCAGCGGCATCACCAGTTCCCGGGCCCGGACGTACTGCGACGCTGCCCCGAACAGGGTCCCCGCCGCAGCCAGCCCGACGTTCGCCGCCAGGGCGACCAGCAGGATCCCCGGCACAAGCGGCCCGGGCGAGACGCCGAAGAACAGGGCGAAGACGGGCAGCACGATCACCTCGAGGGCCCACAG
>DASPZW010000363.1:0-3012 GCA_035636055.1 Actinomycetota bacterium | reverse complement strand
GAGATCAGCCGGTACCAGGGACTTGCAGCAGTCAGTCTCCAGCTCCCCGCCATGGCAGTGCCGGCACTGACAGAGGGGCTTGAGTATTTGGGCCCCGCCCCCACGAAGAGGCGGGCGTACACGCTGACCAAGCTGGCCGAGGCCTATGTTCAGATGGGCGACGCGGAGCAGGCGTGCGACCTGGGTGCAGACGCCTTCACGATGGCTACGCAGCTCGGAGATACCGAGGGCCTGATGGCGGTTCGCAACGTCCGGCTTTAACTCATGCCGATGGAAACCTCACAGGCGGTGAGAGCGTTGGACGAACGCGTGCTTTCGACGCTTCTCGCCTTGCCCGGTAGAGCCTAGGTCAGCCCGTTCGCTGCCTCACCCTCTTCTACGTTCCTGCGTTGTCATGTCTGTTGTCACCTTAATGAAGAACGAGCTGATGCCTTCCTGAGCCAAACCATCTCCGGTTAGCTGGTCGTCGTCATGAGCAAGCACCAACCCCTTCACGGGTCAGTTGTGAGTGGAACGTCGATCTGTTCGTCGTCAGGACACGACGATTGGGAGGGGAACCGAGATCGACGTCCGGGCCATTCAAGGCCCGGGCGAGGTCTCGACAGGGGGCGTCGCCGCCGACATGGCGAAGGAACGCCACCACGCTCAGGATCCGGTGGGGAGGACACCCCGAAGCAGGGCGCCGCAGTCACGAGGGAGGCGACAATATGGTGCCTCCGGCACCGCGGGGAGATCGCGCTCGCGTACGCCAGCGCCCGAGGCTCCGGGGAGATGGGCGACGCCCGCGATCTCTGCGCGGGCCGGGATCCCCCGACCACTGGGGTCGGGGCTCTCCCATCCGCGCCGCAGCCACCTCGGGCCCCCTGAAGGCAGGCCTCGCACGGCCCGGCCGCCCTCGGCACCCGCTGAGCGATAAGCCCGGGATCGGTGCCCTGCTGCAGGGGGCCTGAGCTGGCTGCGGCGCGCTGCCCTTCGCCCGCGGTGGCCTGGTCGCCCTCATTGCCCGGCACGTGTCCGAGCCCGTGTTCGTCGCCCTCGTGCAGGGAGCGCCACGACCGGCCTTGAGCCCGGACGCCGATCCCCGCCTGGGCGCTGGCGGCCGGCTACGCCTTGCTGCTCGACGCCGCCGACCGGCAAGCGCCAGCGGGAGCCATCGAGCGATGACGACGCCCGTAGGGCAAGGCGTGAGCCAAAACCCCGTAGCGCGACGAACGCGCGACGACCAACCGGAGGCCCTGGGGACAGGCGACGTGGCGTCGCGCGACGATGGCGCGACGCTTGCCCGCCCGGCGTGCGGGCAGGCCTTCACGCCGCCGGGGCGGGCCCGCTACTGCTCGGAGCGTTGCCGCAAGAAGGCGTGGCGGCGCCGCCGGACGCCCGCTGCGGCTCCCCGCGTCGCTAGATCGCCCGCCGCCCGGTCACCGTGTACGAGTGCACGGCGTGCGGCACTCGCTGCGTGGGCGAGCAGCGATGCGAAAGCTGTGGGCCCTTCATGGCCCGGGTCGGGTGGGGTGGTCCCTATCCTCACTGCCGATGAGCCCGTCGCCGTCGAGGACCTTGCAACCCGATAGGCCCGCATCGACCAGCAGCTCCAGCAGGTCGAGAGGACCAAGCGAAACGCCGTGTCCCGCCTCGTCGCACTGGTCGATGCGGCGCCCGGTGACCTCGGTCGAGTGTCGGCGCTGTCGACGCTTCCGGAAGGTATCGGGCTGTGGGCCGGCCACCGGTCCTCGATGTTGCGCTCCGAGCCGAACGGCCAACACGCAAGCAGGCGATGCTCAGGGTGGGGGAGTTGATCGACCGGATGTGAGCGGCTCGGGAGCCAGACTGGAGATTGAGGCTCTCGAGTTGCTCTGGCGAGCAACAGCGGCGTCGGTGGGCCACACCGAGGATCGTTCCGGCTTCCGGGCCACCATCCTGAAGCCAACGCACCTCGAGAAGGAGATTGTCGAGCGGACCGAGGTCGAGGAACTACTCGGGAGGTCCCAAAGCGGATCGCCCGCAGCGAGCTCATCTCCCGGCCCTGGCGTGACCAAGGTACCGGTGGATGCTGCCGTCGCCTTGGCGGACTGCTCCCAGGAATCGCAGGAGAGCTTCGAGGTGGAGCGCCGCTCCCCGGCCCCGGCTACCCCCGGACGCCGATCCCTCTCCGCTGCCTTATATTTGTAGCCTTCTTCCTGGGGTTCGGGGCCGCTCGACGGCGGCGTTCGGAGGCGGGACCTTGTTGACGTAGGCCACGCTGGACACGTCCAGAGTGCCCTTCAGGGTTCGGCGTGTTTGCCCGATCCTATCGTCTCGGGTGCTGCGTAGGTCTCATGGGAAATGATCCTAGTGGTAGATACTTCCAGCTATGTGGACATGGGTCCGCTAATCTATTCCGGGCGTTCTATCCGTTAATTTGCGCATTAAGAAATCCTCATGGACGAGAATCCGGGTCCCGAGGGCTTGCGGATCGGGAATGACACCCACTAGCATGCAGCCGTCCTACAAGGGACGAAGCGGCTGGGCGGTACGCAAGAGGCAGTCGGACCCTTTCCGGTTGGGTCGGATGCGAATTGTAGGGCGACGAAAGAAGAAGTTCTACTCGTGACACGGGGCGGCTTGCATGCGTAGTTCGATCAGTGCCTGGAAGGGCGCATCAAGGAAGCCAACGGTGAGGCCTCTAGCAGGATTGAGTGTTTTTCTCGCCGGCGGTGCTTCGCTGGTCATCATGCTTACCGCGAGCCCCGCCCTGGCCGACATCGTTCGAACCTGTGTCAATAACCAGTCGGGTTTGGTGCGTGTCATAACCTCCGGATCGTGTAACTTAACCGAGCATGAGGTAGACTTCAATACGGTCGGGCCTACTGGGCCCACTGGCCCAATTGGCCCTACGGGACCGACGGGGGCTACTGGGGCAAAGGGCGCCACCGGAGCCACCGGCCCGACTGGTCCGCCGGGCGCTACGGGGGCAAAGGGCGCCACCGGGTCCACCGGCCCGACCGGGTCCACCGGCCCGACCGGGTCCACCGG
>DASPZW010000362.1:0-13190 GCA_035636055.1 Actinomycetota bacterium | reverse complement strand
GATGGGATCCTCGGAGCGGAAGTAGTCGCATCCGCGCATCTCGCAGGCCAGATCGATGAGTTGCTCCACTGCGGTTGCTCCGGCAGCAATGTCATCGGTAAGAAGGGCACGTTCCGCGTCGGCGACCAAACCTTGGAACGTGAATCGCCACCGCGTCCGCTCACGCGGTGAGACGCGGCGGTCGCCTGCGATGTATGCGCCCGAGAGCGCCAGTGCAGCGAAGTCGCTCACCGAAGCGCGCACCCCTTCCGGATCTACGGGTTCCTTGGAAGGGTGCTTGCTCCTTTGCCCTTGGTCCGGATCGAGCTCCGCTTCGATGCGCTCCCGCATGGCAGATGAGCCCCGCCAGTACAAGTTCCACAGGACCTTCTTCAGGCGCTCGTCGTCAAGCAGAGCCAGTGCCTCAAAGAACTGGATCCGGTCCATCCGTTTCATCGGCATGGCTGGAAAGTGGCCTCGGAAAGAGCTGGACCTGGACGATGTGGGGTGAACGGAACCCGCACTCAGACTCGGATGACCTCGAGTCCAGGCACGTCGTCGTAGTCCCCATCTTGGGATGCGACCGGCATTCCGTTGGCAATCGCGGTGGCGGCGATCCAGGAGTCGTTGATCGGCATCCGCCTACCGGCGTCACGCAGCGCGAGGCGCAAGGTGGCCCAGGCGTGGGCGACCTGTGCATCGACAGGCAAGGGGTCAAGCTCCTCCGCTGCCGACAGAGTCTCCAGTCGCCGCGCTCGTATTGGCCCGCTCTCCGCCGCCAAGACTCCCAGACGGAGCTCACCGATCGTGATCACCGATATGGCGACGCGTTTGGGCGGGCGACCCGAGAGCGGCCGCTCCTGCTCGACCGCGACGAAGAGCGATGTGTCGGCAAGTGCCTCTTCCGGGCCGTGGCCGCTGCGAGCATTCATGTGATCGGGAGATCGTCAGTCGTGCCTGGCAGCAGATCCGCGAGCTCCCTGGCTAGCCCGGGATCCGCCCGCCACCGCTCACCTCCCTGGATGAAGGTGGCCCAGGGGATCGACCGCGGCCGCCTGGGCAAGGGCACCAACTCGGCAACGGGGCGGCCGCTCACCGTCACTCGCAGGCGCTCACCGGCCTCGACCCGGCGGAGCACCGCACTGACGTCGTTGCGCAGCTCACGAGCGGGAATATCGAACATGGAGAGAGTGTAGCATCTCTGCTACGGGTGCCCCGCACTCAGCGTCGGGCTCCACACTGAGCTTCCCAGGACATTTTGGAGCGGCCAAGGGCGAACCCCCTCATGGGTTCCCCAGCAACCCTCCGACCATCCTCTCCTCCAACTCCCTGACTGCCTTCGTGTCCTTCCTGTCCAGGGGACGAGCTCTGGAAGGCCAGACGGCCGGCAAACGCCGCCGCTTCGTTGACAGCGGCCGACACCGATGCCCGATCGGATTCGGATCGGGCGGAGTCAACGAGGCCCATGAGGATGCGCAAGTGCGCCAGCATCGCTTCGAGGACCGTGGAAGACGGCACCGTGGGCGGGAGGCCGTTCACCCATCTCGATGCCAACACCAACCAGCCCCCGGACCACGTCCTCCTGGGACCAGCCGCGAAGCCTCCGCTGAGCCCGCAGGCGCTCGTTCTCCACAACTCTCACCCTCAGAACCGGGAGCCTTTGGCGATCCTACTCACGCACACCGACGAGCTCAAGGCAGTGTTACCGAGACGCCACTGGGTGATCCTCCCAGGGAGCTAGGCGGTCCGCAGGGTCGACGTCATGCAAGAGCGCTGCAAGCATGACCTGCTTCCCGGCCATCTCCCGCCGGCGGCAGTGAACCGTCCCTCCCGCCGCTACAGGACTGGAACTCCTCGCTCCGGGCTGGAGGCTTTCCGCTTCCGACGGTGTAGGGTTGGGCGGCCTGAGGGGAGCCCGCCCGGCCCTACTCATTGCAGGCGCGGCCTCGAACGAGTAGCCCGTACGGGTCGTGCAAGTTGACAGGGTCGCAGACGACGCACACCCGGGCAGACATCGATCCTACTGATAGTAGGATCGATGGTATGTCTGTCCCCGAGAACAAAGGAACCGAGGGGTCAGCCGGCCGTCGTCCCGGCCGGAAGACGAATCCGCCCGGCGCCCAGCGGTCAGCGCATGAGCCTCAGGCCATGCCCGTGGCCGGGCCCGTCGGCGAGATCCGTCAAGAGGCCGGTCCGGCATTCCGGCCCTCCACCAGGCTGAGGGTTCGGGGACTCAACGTCCTCTCCGATGCGGCCTCTCGAAGAGTCCGATGCGGCCTCTCGAGAGAAGGAGAAAGTCTCCATCACGCTCGACAGGTCCCTGGTGGAGCAGATCCGGTCCCTCTTAGATCACGGAATCGGTGGCTCGTGGGGCGGCGTCCCTGAAGCGCTCCGCGGGACTCGCCGAGGTGGCGGCAACCATTGATGCCATTGTCGTTGCGGTGTCTGCCGCCGCAGGGGGCGGGCGGTCCTCACCTCAGATACCCGGGACATCGGGAAGCTGGCCGGTGTCGTCTCCGGCGTCCGGGTCCGAGCTATTCGAGGGTAGGAGAGAGTAGCCCCTCCCTCGGCCCAAGTCTTCGAATCACTCTGTGAAGCGCCTATTGATCGACGGATGGCAGGGCATTCAACACTTGGGTGTAGAAGCCATGAACCAATGTCTTCTGTGCTTCTCCGGATAGGGCGTAATGGTCCAAGCCCGGGGCTGCGTTTACTTCGAGCACGCTGTAGGGCGAGTCGCCGTCGGCAATGTCCATGCATCCCATGTCCAGTCCGCACATCCGCAAGTTGAAATTCCTTGCAACGTAGGCAGCGACGTCGATCCACCGGTCGGAGATCGTCCCTGTGACGTCCCTTGATGTGCCGCCTGCAGAGAGGTTGGAAACAGCGGTAAGGACCAATGCCTGGTTGGCAGGCGGCCGGTAGTCGAGGTCAAGGGCCTGCGCCCGAAGGTATTGACGTATTCTTGGATCGTTGGCGTCGATGCGTGTGGTACGCCCGGAAGCAAAATACTCTCGCTGTCGTTGGCTCACCAGCTCTCGAACCGTGCTGATTCCGTCACCGACCACGGTCAACGGAATCCGCTCGTAGGCGCTGATGAGCGCCCCATCGAGCGTCACAACTCGATAGTCGGGCATGTCAATGGGTTCCTCCACCAGAGCGACGCGAACTCTCTTCTTGTCGTAGGCATCAAAGGCCCCTTCAAGCCCGGCAGCGTCATGGACCTTGAAGACATCCCCTCCTCTTGAGCCGTCCACCGGCTTGACATACACGGGGTAGCCGAGCTGCTCTTCGACATACGTCCGTGCCATGCTGGTCGTCCTGATGGAGGGATTGCCTCGCGTCGCCTGAGTCGGCCCAATCTTCTCCGCCCACCACGGCAATACAAACTCGCCCCCATGAGGGCAGGCAATTCCTATGGCCCGCAAGAGGAACTTCGTGTGGCCCTTGTCCCGGGCCAACTCTCCTGCTGCACCTGTGTTCAGGCCAAGGTCATTGCCATACGTGACACGGTGGCTGCCATCATGGTAGGTAATTCGAGTGACGTACCCGTAGTCGGGCTCGACCAGCACGTCGGTCACATTTGTCAATGTCCCCGCCGCGTACAAGTCGAGGAGGCAACGGGTGAGATATGGATAGTGGTCCTGACTAGGCTGTCGAGTCTGCTCCGGATCCATCATGGCTATCAAATCTAGCAGCCAGAGAACGGGCGAGCCTGACACTTCTTTGAGTATAAAGCGGTGTATAACAGCACTTTATACTCAAAGAAGTGCGGAACCGGTGGACCAACGTGCGGCGGAGGCCCCGCCCCGCCTTCCCTAGCCGTACCGCTCCGTCCATTCCGGCTTGGTGATGGCGTCCCGGATCGTTTCCGGGGTCGCCTTGATGTAGACGCGGTAGACCTGTGTCGTGACCATGGTGTCGCCGGTGGTTGTCGTCACGGGTTCCCCTCCTCCAGTTCGGCCTTGAGCTCCGCGAGCGCGGAGACCTGGCGTTCCGTGTACTTGTCGATCCACCGGTTGTGGATCAACCGGATCGGCACCGGGTTCAGGAAATGCAGCTTCTCCCGGCCCGACCGTCGTGTGACGACGAGGCCCGCCTCCTCCAGCAGGCGCAAGTGCTTCATGACACCGAAGCGGGTCATTTTCAGCTCCGACTCGAGCTCGGTGAGCGTACGGCCGTCACGCTCGAAGAGCCGGTCGAGCAGGAAACGACGCGTCGGGTCCGCGAGCGCCTTGAATACTCGGTCCTCGTCGTCGTTCACCGAACCATGATACGTGACCGTCTAGTCACATGTCAATGGCGGGCGTGGCAAATCAGTGGCAAATCAGGGTTCCCGTTGGCGGATCCGGCGAGGCGGTGGCCGCTCGGCCCGGGACGCGCCGGACAACGTCAGCACTGCCTCGGGGCCCAACGCCGGCTGCGCCTCGGGGCCCAACGCCGGCTCCGCCTCGACCCGCAGCCTCGGGATGGCCCGGTCCAGCCACCGGGGGAGCCACCAGTTCGTGGGGGAGGTCTTCGTCCGCCTCATCGCCTCCTTCCTCCTGCTGCCCCGGCTCGTGCTGGACCCCGACGATGACGGTGCCGTCCGGGCGCTTTCCGGGAATGCGTCGTGCTCGGGCTCGCGCCGAGGTCACCCGGCGGGCCTTCCGGGCGGGATGCTTAAGGTTTCTTAAATATCCCGTTCCCGCTCTTTTTTCGGCTCGGCAAAGCTACCTAGCTGTTACCGTTTGATTTCGGACTTACGTTGCAATGCCCATTTTCAGACTCTCCACGGAAAAGGAGTTCTCGCATGTCGCAGGGGTCACGCAAGACGTTCGGGCCAGTCCCCAAGCTCCTCCTGTTCGCCACCGTGGCCTCCCAGACCATGCTGTTCGCAGCGGCGGCTGTCCCGGCGGGTGCGGCGCCCTCGCTTGCCTTCCCGGCGGCGGCGCCCGGCACCGTCTCCGAGTTCCGCCCGGCGGGGATCTCCCAGACGGCGACGACCGACCCCCTCGGCATCACGACCGGCCCCGACGGCAACATCTGGTTCACCGACGCCGGCGCCAGTACCATCGCCAGGGTCAGCACGAGCGGCTCGGGCCTCGCCGAGTTCAAGACCAACACCGGCGGTGCGACCCCGGTCGGGATCACCAAGGGCCCGGACAACCGCATCTGGTTCACGGAACTGTCGGCCAGCGTCAACCAGGTGGGCCGCTCGTCCACGACCGGTAGCCAGAACGAGTTCGCCATCAACAAGGCCGGCGCCATGCCCACCGGCATCGTCACAGGCCCGGATGGCCACATGTGGTTCACCGACTTCGGCAACAGCACCATCGGCACCATCGATCCCAACGCCCCCGCCGGGACGGTGGCCACCACCTTCCCCGTCACGTCGGGCCTCATGCCGACCGCCATCGCCTCCGGCCCGCTCGGCCACCTCTGGTTCACGGAGCAGGGCGCCAACGGCGGCAAGATCGGCGAGATGACCGCCGCAGGAGTCCTCGTGAGCGAAGCGCAGGCCGCCTCCGGCACCGGCGCCGGCATCGCCGGCATCACGGTCGGGCCCGACGGCAACCTGTGGTTCACCGAGCAGAACCACGGCACGATCGGCATGATGACCCCCGGCCACCTGGTCCACGAGTTCCCCCCGCTCTCCGGCCACGGCGCCCCGACGGCGATCACCGCCGGATCCGACGGCGCCCTCTGGTTCGTCGACCAGGGCAACAACGCCATCGGCCGCATCACCACCAGCGGGTCCGTCACCGAGTTCCCGGTCTTCACCGCCAACGCCTTCTCGGCCAACGTGCAGCCCACGGGCATCACCCCCGGCCCGGACGGCAACATCTGGTTCACCGAGCAGGACACCAAGGCCGCCATCGGGCGGGTCATCGTCGGCAGCCCGGCGGCGGGGTCGGTCACGGTCAGCCCCTCCAGCGTCGCCTTCGGCAACCAGGCGGTCGGCACGTCCGGCTCGGCGACCATCGTAACGCTCAACAACGGAACCACGGCGATGGTGAACGTTTCCTCGGTCGCCCTGAGCGGCGCCAACCCCGGCGACTTCGGGGTCTCTAGCGACTCCTGCTCCGGGGCGAACGTCGCCGCCGGGTCGAGCTGCACGGCGAGCGTCACCTTCCACCCGACGGCGGCGGGTGCCCGCAGCGCCACCCTGACCTTCACCGACGCCGCCGGCACGCAGACGGTCTCGCTGTCCGGCACCGGCACTACCGGCAGCAACTGCGACACCGGGCTGCTCAGCATCCTGCAGCTGCTGCTGCAGCTGCTGGGCCTCGCTCCGCCCTGCCACTAACGTCCTGACGTCCGGCTGAGGCCGCCGCTTCCGAACCTGGTTGCGGCGGCCTTCGCGTTGCGGCAGCGGATCCCCAAGCCGGGGCCCAAGCCGGGCAGCGTTACGATGCGGACCAATCGGGAGGCCAACCAACCTGGGAGGTGCGGGTGGCGGGCGGGGACGTCGTGGTCGGTGGTGCGAGCGGACTGATCGGTTCCGCCCTGATCGCCGCACTCAGGCAGCACGGCCAGCAGGTGCGCCGGCTGGTCCGGCCGGGGGCCGAGCCCGGCCCCGACACCATCGCCTGGGACCCGGCCGCTGGGACGATCGATGCCGCGGCCCTCGAGGGCGCAGGAGCCGTCGTGAACCTGGCGGGTAAGGCCGTGGGGCCGCACCGTTGGACCGAGGCCCACAAGACCGAGGTGCTGGAGAGCCGGACCCGCTCCACGTCACTGCTGGCGACGACCCTCGCCGGCCTGGACAACCCGCCGCTGGTGCTCGTCAACGCCTCGGCCTCGGGCTACTACGGCGACCGCGGCGACGAGATCCTCACCGAGGATTCGCCGTCCGGCAATGGGTTCCTCTCCGAGGTCTGCCGGGCGTGGGAGGCGGCGACCACGCCCGCATCCGAGGCCGGCGTCCGGGTGACGATGCTCCGAACGGCCCTCGTCCTTGCCACCGACGGCGGTGCCTTGGGCCGCATGCTGCCGATCTTCAAGCTCGGCCTCGGTGGCCGGATCGGTCCCGGCACGCAGTGGTGGAGCTGGATCGATCTCGAGGACGAGGTCGGTGCCATCCTGCACCTGCTCACCACCGAGGACGCCGAGGGCCCCTTCAACCTCGCAGCCCCGAACCCGGTGACCAATGCCGAGTTCACGGCGCTGCTGGCCAAGGCCCTGCGCCGCCCGGCCGCCCTCGCCATCCCGAAGCTCGTGCTGCGGACCGCCCTCGGGGGCTTCGCCGACGAGGCGCTCCTGAGCTCCCAGCGCCTCTCGCCACGCAAGCTCCTCGACAGCGGCTACCGGTTCCTCTCGGCCGACCTCATGGCCGCCCTCACGGTCATGCTCGCGGCGTGACCGCCGCAGCCCGGCCTGCCCGGCACTGAACCCGGCCCGCCCGGCACTGAACGAAACCAGCCCTGGCCAGACCAGCCATGGCGAGGTGCTGAGCCCCCGCGCCCTCAACCGTGCCCTGCTCGCCCGGCAGCTCCTCCTGGAGCGCAGCCTGCTGGACGCCCTCGACGCCATCGAGCACCTGGTCGGCATCCAGGCCCAGAACCCCAACGATCCGTACCTCGCCCTGTGGGCCCGGCTCCACGACTTCCGGCCGGAGGCGCTGGCCCGGATGATGACGGGCCGCCATGTGGTCCGGATCGCCCTCATGCGGTCCACCATCCATCTCGTCAGCGCACGGGACTGCCGCATGCTCCGCCCGCTCCTCCAGCCTGTCCTGGAACGCAGTGTCAAGGGCCAGTTCGGCAAGCACCTCGTCGGGGTCGACCTGGGTGAGCTCGCGGCAGCCGGGCGTGAGCTGGTCGAGGGCAAGGCCCGCACCGTGGGGGAGATCGGCAAGGTGCTCGGTCAGCGGTGGCCCGGCCGCGATACCGCAGCCCTGGGCAACGCCGTCCGGGCACTGGTGCCCCTCGTGCAGGTCCCGCCCCGCGGCGTCTGGGGCTCCGGCGGCCTGGCCGTCCACACCACAGCCGAGTCCTGGCTCGGATCCCCGCTCGATGCCGCACCGTCGATCGACCCCATCGTCCTGCGCTACCTCGGGGCGTTCGGGCCGGCGACGGTCAACGACATCCAGCAGAGGTGCGGGCTGACGCGTCTCCGCGGCGCCATCGAACGCCTGCGCCCCGGCCTCGTCACCTTCCGGGATGAGCGGGGAAGGGAGCTGTTCGACGTGCCGGAGGGCCCACGACCCGGTCCCGATACCCCCGCCCCGGTGCGCTTCCTGCCCGAGTACGACAACGTCATGCTCTCCCACGTCGACCGCTCCCGGGTGATCTGCGACGAGGACGGCAGGGTCCTCTGGCGGCTCCTTACCCAGGCCGGCGGAATCCACTTTGCGACCATCACGGTCGACGGCTTCCTCGGCGGCGCCTGGAGGGTCGCGAGGACCGGGGACGCCGCCGTGCTCGCGGTCTGGCTATTCCGGCGTCCCGCGAAGAAGGAAGTGGCGGCGATCGAGCAGGAGGGAGCGGAACTGCTTACCCTGGTTGCGCCGGACGCCGGCACCAGGAAGATCGAGTTCAGCGACCCTTAATCGGTGGCCCTCGGATCCATGAACAGCCCGGACGTTGAAGGACTGATCACGAAGACGAGCCCGCGCTCGGTTGGGGGGACCGTGGGGCGGCTGCTGGAAGGTCCGGACCCGAGGGATGACCCTCGTCGCGGTCGTCGACCACAGCGGCGAGGCGGCCCGGGTGGGCCTCGAGTTGCGCGACACGAAGCTCGTCATCTTCGGCAGCCCACAGGCCGGCAGGCCGGTGATGCAGGCGAGACCGCTGGCCGCCATCGACCTGCCGCTCACGGTCCTGGTGTGGTCGGACGGCGACGAGGTGCGGGTCACCTACCCCAGCCCCTCCTACCTGGCCGCCCGCCACCACCTGGACGGCGACCTCGCCGCCCGGCTGGCCGGTATCGACGCCCTGACCGACGCACTCGTCGCGGCCACCTGAGCGAGGGCCATGCCTGACACGGAGCGGCTGCTCACCGAGGCCAAGGTCGTCGCCCTCGTCGACTGGCCGAGCGCCGACGTCCCCCGGACGCTCGTGCGGGCCGGGTTCGGTGTCTTCTCCCTCAACCGCCTGCGCAACACCGCCGCCGCATACGCCTGGTACCCCGAGCGAGACGACGTCCCGGACGAGGCCAGCGTCACGCTCTTCGAGCCGGCCGACGAGGGTGACGGCTACCTCGTGGCCCGCCCTGCCGCCGCGGTGCCGGCGCCGGTCGACATCCTGAACGTCTTCCGCCCGGACGACGAGCTGCCCGGCCTGGCCCGCCTGGCGATCCAACTCGGCGCCAAGGCCCTCTGGTTGCAGCTCGACGTCGACCGAGGCGAAGGTCATCGCCGAGAACTGCGGGCCTCGCCTTCGTCGATGGCGTCGACATCGCAGCGGCAGTCCGCGCAGCAGGAATCGCGCACCGATGAGCGAGCACCAGGTCATGCAGATCGGCCTGGGACGGCTGCTCGCGGACAGTGGTGGAAGCCGGTCGATGCGTCCCTTTCGGGACCACGTCCGTCCCGTTTTCGGGCCCGCCAAATGTTCTTTTGCCCTTTCACCGCGCAGGGCGCGGTAGGAGGAGCAAAGTTTTAGGACCGCCCCCTCCGACGGGCCTCAGGTGACCACGTTCCGTGGTTCCCGCCACGAAAGCGAGCGCCCCGCGGCCCACCTGAGCGAGCGAAGAGTCAAGAAATTGCTTCGGCCCCTGTCGATTCCGGCGGCGCCTGTTCGTAGTTATGGTGAAGGCGCCGCAGGGGCGCCAAGGACTTAAGGAAGGAGCAAGCTCATGCCCAAGTACGTTGCGCTCATCTACGGCGACGAGACGCAGTACGCCAACATGACCCCCGAGGAGGGCGCGAAGGTGTTCCAGGCCTACGGGGAGTACACCGAGGCAGTCCGCGGCGCCGGCATCTCGGAGGTCGGCGAGGGGCTGCAGGGGACGAACACGGCCACGACGGTCCAGGTCCGCAACGGCGAGCTGACCACCACCGACGGCCCGTTCGCCGAGACCAAGGAGCAGCTGGGCGGGTTCTACGTCTTCAACTGCAAGGACCTCGACGAGGCGATCGAGTGGGCCGCCAAGATCCCAGGCGCCAGCGACGGTTCCGTCGAGATCCGTCCCGTCATCGAGATGTAGGGCAGACTCACAGGCATCGTTGAAGCGCAGGGTGTCGTCGACCGCCTGTTCCGCGAAGAGCGCGGGCGGGCGGTCGCGACGCTCATCCGCCTGACCGGCGACTTCGACCTCGCCGAGGAGGCAGTCCAGGAGGCGTTCGTCGTGGCGCTGGAGCGCTGGCCCAACGACGGCCTGCCTCCGAATCCCGGTGCCTGGATCACGATGACGGCGCGGAACCGTGCCATCGACCGCCTCCGCCGTGACCGCCGGCTGGCCGAGAAGCGGGAGGCGATCGCCCAGCTTGCGGCGCTGGAGAGCGAGACCCCGGCCCCCGACCACACCTGGCCCGACGACCGGCTCCGCCTGATCTTCACCTGCTGCCACCCCGCCCTTGCGCCGGAGGCCAGGGTCGCCCTGACGCTCTGGACGCTCGGCGGCCTCACGACCCCCGAGATCGCCAGGGCGTTCCTCGTCGGCGAGACCACCATGGCGCAGCGACTCGTCCGGGCAAAGCGCAAGATCAAGGTCGCGGGGATCCCCTACCGGGTGCCGCCGGACCACCTCCTCCCTGAGCGGATCCGCTCGGTCCTGTCGGTGCTCTACCTCGTCTTCAACGAGGGGTACGCGGCGACCGCCGGCGACGCCCTCATCCGCCGCGACCTGTGCGCCGAGGCGATCCGCCTCACCCGGGTCCTCGCAGGCCTCATGCCCGGCGAGGCGGAGATCCTCGGCCTGCTCGCCCTCATGCTCCTCCACGACGCCCGCCGGGCCACCCGCACCACCGACGACGGCGAGCTCGTCCTGCTGGAAGACCAGGACCGGACCCGGTGGGACCGAGCCGAGATCGACGAGGGCGTGGCGCTGATCGGGCAGGCAGCCCGGACCGGCGACGCAGGCCCGTACCAGCTCCAGGCGGCGATCGCCGCCGAGCACAACCTCGCCGCGCAGGCCGCCGACACCGATTGGCACCGCATCGCAGCCCTGTACGGCCAGCTCACCCGGAGCCGCCCGTCCGCGGTCATCGAGTTGAACCGGGCGGTGGCGGTCGCCATGGCCGATGGACCGGAGGCCGGGCTTGCCCTGATCGTCCCCCTGGCAGGGCAGCTCGACCGCTACCACCTGTACCATGCCGCCGTGGCCGACCTGCTGCGGCGGCTCGGACGCTCCGCTGACGCCGAAGCCGCCTACCGGCGTGCCCTCGGGCTCACCACCAACGCCGTCGAGCGGCGCTTCCTCCGCCGGCGCCTCGCCGAGGTGGGCGCGGGGGCCCCGTAGCGGCGGGACACCGGCGCCTCACTACACTGGCGGGGCATGGATTCTGTCGTCGTCTACGACATGTTCGGCCCCCGGGGCCAGGTGGTCGCCACGGCGTCCCGCTCGCTCGCAACCCCCGCCAGGCAGATCCGCTCGTTCTGGGACCTGAGCGACCCCGACGGATCCCGGATCGGGTTCTGGACGCCGGATCACGTGATCGTGGCGTCGTTCCCCTGGTGGGACCACGCTGACTGCGACCTCGCCCGCTTCCCGGACGGCTGGTTGCCCCTAGCCCCCGAGCCCGGGGTCCGCTACGACGACTCTGAGCAGGGCTGGTTCCTCTCGACCACCGAGCACGACGGCTGGGTCTACGTCTTCGAGAGCGACCTGGACCTCCTGCTCACGGGGCTGACCGGGGCCGTCGAGGCAGTCGCCGGTCCGGCGCCGGGCACGATCCTCCTCGAGGGGGTCGAAGCCACCTGGTACCGCATCCCGGCCCCCGTCTTCCGGAAGTCGTGGGCGCACGCCCAGGCTGAAGCTCGCCGCATGGTCGCCGGCCGGGGAGGTTCAGGAAAGGCCGGATGATGTATTAAGTCTCGGCCGAACTGCTCCGATATTTGGTTGGTGGGAATGGGCTGGCACACTGCCCGTCCCGCTGCCATCATTTACCAAGGAAGGTCATCGGGCAGGTCGGGGCGAGGAGGCAGTATGGACCTGACAAAGCTGAGTCGTGGGGATCGCATCATCGTGGCCACGGGCCTGTTACTGCTCTTGGATCTGCTGTTCCTGCCGTGGTATTCGTTCAGCTTCGGCCCGGTGACCGTCACCGGCAACGGCCTCTCGGGCTGGAACTCGTTCCTCGGCGTCCTGGCGCTGCTCGTCACGCTGGCGATGGTCGCCCAGATCATCGTTGCAAGGTTCACCGACGCGAAGCTGCCGGACATGCCGATGCCCTGGCCGCAGGTCCACATGATCGGTGGCTACGTCGTGCTGGGACTGCTGGTCCTCAAGCTCATCCTGCACGTCAGCAACCTCGGCTTCGGGGCCTACCTGGGAATCCTGCTCGCGGCGGGCCTTGCGTTCGGCGGCTTCACGGTCAAGAACGAGGCCTCGAGGGCCGGCAGCGCCGGCTGAAGCCCTGACGCTACGAGGCGTCCGAGGGCGCCTCGTCCGCCCAGACGGTCAGGCCCGCGAACTCCACAGCCCCGTAGGCGGTCACCATGGCCACATCAACGGCGTCGCGCCCGCGCCCGATGACCACCCGTCCGATCCGGGGCACGTTGATGCGGGCGTCGAAGGTCCACCAGCGGCCCTCGAGGTAGGCCTCGAACCAGGCGCAGAAGTCCATCGGCGAGTGCGGCGGCGCGACGGCGATGTCCGGCAGGTAGCCGCACACGTACCGCGCCGGGATGTTGAGGGCACGGGTGAAGGTGACCGCCAGGTGGGCGAAGTCGCGGCAGACGCCCGTGCCGCGCTCGTAGGCGTCGACGGCGTTGTCGGTGGCCGTGCTGGCGCCGTAGCCGAAGGTGAGGTGCTGGTTGACCCAGTCGCAGACCGCCTGCACCTGGCCCCATCCCGGCTCGACCGACCCGAAGAGTTCCCACGCCCGGTCCCGCAGCAGGTCGGGCAGGCAGAAGCGGCTGGGCAGCAGGTAGACCAGGGCCTCGGGTGGCAGGGCCTCGACGGGCACCCGCACCGCGCCCTTGTCCCCCTCGTCGTAGGTCGACGGGACCTCCACGAGGGCGTCGTAGCGGATGCGGGCCCGCCCCTCGGGCAGGGTCATCCGATCGCACAGGTTGCCGAAGCCGTCCAGGTACTCCGAGATGACCAGCAGCGGCGTGGTCTCC
>DASPZW010000361.1:0-2092 GCA_035636055.1 Actinomycetota bacterium | reverse complement strand
TGCGCCCGGGCCGTGCCGCGAAGGTGTACCTCGCCGCCTGGGTGGCGCTCGCTGCCGGGGCATGGGGGAGCGCCTACGTGGTGCTTTCCCTGCCGGTCGCCGCGGCCACGCTGCTCTGGCTGGGTCCCGACCTCGCCGAGCGCGGCATGCTGGGCGACGTGGGGGCCAACCTCCTCGGCGCGGTCCTCGGGGCCGGTGCCGCCCTGACGCTGCACCTGCGCGGCCGCCTCGTGGTCCTGGGGGTGCTCGTCGTGCTGACGGCGGCCTCGGAGCGCTGGTCGTTCTCCCGGGTGATCGAGCGGGTGCCGCCCCTCCGCTGGCTCGACAACGCCGGCAGGAATCGCGATCGCGGCTAGGCTGGCCCCATGACGATCTCGCTTGTCGAGTTTCCCGCAGACGACGCCGAGCGGGCCCTCAGGTTCTGGTCCGGGGTGCTCGGTGCCGAGCTGCAGCCCCGCCGGGACGGCGAGGGCGACGGCTGGCAGACCCACGATGGCACCACGGCCCTCGGCGTCCACGCCCGCGGCCCCGGCCCAGGCGACCGTGTGTCGCTGCCCTACTTCTCGGTGCCCGACCTCCGGGCAGCCCTGGCGCATGTGGAGGAGCTCGGGGGCTCGATCATCCACCCGGGCGAGCGCTGGGCCATCTGCCGGGACTCCGAGGGGAGCCCCTTCGGCCTGACGAACCGCTGAAGTCAGCCCCCGGCGAGGCCAACCACCGGCTTGTTCCGGCTTGTTCAAACTTCAGCGAGCCTGTCGAGACTCAACGGGGCCGGGCCTCACCGGAAACTATGACGCGCATAACAACACATTTCTTCCGGACCTCCTTATCCCCTGCTCGGCCGGTCCCCAAGCCAGGGGAAGGCCGACCACTCACCGTGGCGAAGGCCCTGAGGCGCATTCAGATCCGGCCGGCTTCGCCCAAGGCGACGTCGCCGGTCACCTACCCCAAACAGCGAGACCCCAATTTCTTTGCAACTGTCTGGTGTGTCAAAGGGGGCGATTCTGGGGGCCTCCGGAAGGGTTCCGGGTCTGGGCCGCCGACATTAACGGCACGAGAACTTGCGCAACATTGCCTACTTCGAGCCGCAAACCCTGGACTGCGGCTTACACCGTGGTAATCTCTGCGCCGGTGGCAAAGCACATCTTCGTAACGGGTGGGGTCGTCTCCAGCTTGGGGAAGGGCCTCACCGCCGCCTCTCTCGGTCGCCTTCTCAAGTCCCGTGGCCTCTCCGTGACGATGCAGAAGCTCGATCCCTATATCAACGTCGATCCCGGCACCATGAGCCCCTTCCAGCACGGCGAGGTCTTCGTCACCGACGACGGGGCGGAGACCGATCTCGACCTCGGCCACTACGAGCGCTTCATCGACGAGAACCTGCGCCGGGACTCCAACGTCACCACCGGTGCGATCTACCAGACCGTCATCGCCAAGGAGCGCCGTGGCGACTACCTCGGCGACACCGTCCAGGTCATCCCCCACATCACGACCGAGATCAAGAACCGCATCCTGCGGGTGGGCCAGGAGACGCATGCCGACGTGGTCATCACCGAGGTCGGCGGGACCGTCGGCGACATCGAGAGCCTGCCGTTCCTCGAGGCCATCCGCCAGCTCCGCCTCGACATCGGGCGGGACAACCTCTGCTACGTCCATGTGACCCTCGCGCCCTACATCGGGCCGGCTGGGGAGCTGAAGACGAAGCCCACCCAGCACTCGGTGCGGGAGTTGCGCTCGATCGGGATCCAGCCCGACGCCATCGTGCTGCGCTCCGACCGCCACATCTCCCAGTCGATGAAGCGCAAGATCGCCCTGCTCTGCGACGTCGAGATGCGGGCCATCGCCTCGGCGGCCGACACCGACAATATCTACGAGATCCCGCTCACCCTGCACGCGGAGGGCCTCGACGACTTCGTACTCGACCACCTCCGTATGGAGAACCCTCCCCCGGACCTGACCGAGTGGAAGCAGCTCGTCGCCCGCATGGAGCAACCCGTGTCGAAGGTGCGCATCGGCCTGGTCGGCAAGTACGTGGACCTGCCCGACGCCTACCTCTCGGTCATCGAGGCCCTCAAGGCCGGCGGGTACGCGGCTC
>DASPZW010000360.1:0-3624 GCA_035636055.1 Actinomycetota bacterium | reverse complement strand
CCCCAGAACAGGTGGGCACGTCGTGCTTCGCGGTCCAGGTCACTGACCCCGATCACGCTGGGGGGATCGTGCAGACATTTCACATCACGACGCTCTCGTCGCGGGTTGGCGTGGCGCCGTCCCCTCTACGGACTCTCGTGGTGAGCAAGGCGGGGAGCGGGAGAGTGAGGAGCGCACCGGGCGGGATTAGCTGCGGGAACGCCTGCACGGCAGAGTACCCGGTGTGCGCCGACGTGACCCTGTCGGCTGAAGCGGCGCCGGGCTGGTTGTTTGCCGGCTGGGGTGGAGCGTGCCATGGTACAGGTTCGTGCACACTGACCATGCAAGAGGACGCTGCGGTGACGGCGAGGTTCGACCGCCAACCGCGCCTCACGGTCAGCGCGGCGGGGCTCGGGAGCGGAACGGTCATCGGCCCGGGGATCGACTGCGGGAGTACGTGCGTGGCGTCCTACGATCCCCGCACGCAGATCACTCTAGTCGCGGTCCCGAGCCCGGACTCCTTCTTTGCGGGGTGGCAGGGAGCCTGCGTGGGGACGGGATTCTGTGTGCTCACTATGACTGAGGACGCGACGGTGACGGCCACATTCGAGGTTCGGGAACAGCTCCTCACCGTGAGCACGTCCGGGAGCGGGGCCGGGACGGTGACCAGCGTGCCGGCCGGCATCGACTGCGGGTTCGCATGCGTCGCCAGCTACGCTCCCGGCACGCCGGTCACGCTGAGCGCGACGCCGGCCCCGGGGTCGGTCTTTGCGGGCTGGGGTGAGCCGTGTAGCGGCACCGGGTCGTGCGCCGTGATCATGGACGAGTCCGTCACCGTGACCGCGACGTTCGCCCTTCAACGTCGAACCCTCACGGTGAGCCGGGCGGGGAGCGGCGACGGGATGGTGACCAGCGCGCCGGCCGGCATCGACTGCGGCAGCGCCTGCGTCGCCAGCTACGATCCGGGTACCGTCGTCACGTTGACCGCCACGCCCGCGCCCGGCTCGGTCTTTGCGGGCTGGAGCGGGGGTGCCTGTGGTGGGCTCGATCCCTGCCGGGTGACCATGACAGAGGATGCGGTCGTCACGGCCACATTCGTCCTGGCGCCGCCGACGACCCAGCCGAAGCTGGTGAACGTCTCGACGCGGGGGCCCGTTGGGACCGGAGACAACGTGATGATCGGCGGGCTCATCGTCCAGGGCATCACCCCGAAGACCGTCCTGCTGCGGGGCCGCGGCCCGTCGCTCGGCGCCCCGCCCTTCTTCGTCCCCGGACCCCTGGCCAACCCGCTGTTGAGGCTCTTCTCCGGGCCGACCCTCATCGCCCAGAACGACGACTGGCAAGGCCCGAGCGACTGCAGCGTCGCCTGTGGCGTACCCGAGGAGATCATGGCCACCGGCTTCGATCCCTGTCAGCCCAACCCGGGACAGGAGACGCCGCCCCCCGGCTGCAACCAGGAGGCCGCCCTGCTGGTCACCTTGCCCCCGGGAGGGTACACGGTCCAGCTGAGCGGAGCCTCCGGCGAGACCGGAGTCGGCCTGTTCGAGGCCTTCGAGACCGACGGCAACACCACGTCGGCGGAGTTGTACAACATCTCCACGCGCGGCGTCGTCCTGACGGGCGACAACATCATGATCGGGGGCTTCGTCGTCGAGGGCAGCAGCCCCAAGACCGTCCTCGTCCGGGGCCGGGGCCCGGCGCTGGCGGCCGCCCCCTTCTTCGTCCCCGGGGTCCTCGCTGACCCCTTGCTGAGGATCTTCTCGGGTCCAACGGTGGTCGCCCAGAACAACAACTGGCAAGACGCGCCGAGCTGCAGTCCGGGGTTCACGTGCGGCGGAGCCCCCGAGATCACGGCCACGGGCCTGGATCCCTGTCAACCGAATCCCGGACAGGGGGCGCCTCCGCCCAATTGCGGGTTCGAGTCCTCCATTCTCATCACCTTGCCGCCCGGGGCATACACGGTGCAGCTCAGCGGCGCCGCCGGGCAGACGGGCGTCGGCCTGGTGGAGGTCTTCGAAGTGAATTGAGTGGGGCGCCGCGATCCGGCGGAAGGTCCTGGCGGCCGCCGGCACGTGAGTTTTCTCCACCGAGACTCGCCCCGTGGCAGACCGGAAGTGTCCCGTCGTGCGGGTTGCGCCCGCACGGGCCTCGCCCTCCAGCCCGGCTGGTGGCAACGACGCGCTTGCACGGCTCCAGGCCTTCCGTGGATAATGGCCGAGCTGTGCTCGTGGCGCCGGCGTCCAGCATATGATCCACCGATTCTCGAGATGGCCGGAAGCCTGGATGTGCCTCCTGCTTCTGGCCGCCGCCGGATGCGCCAGCCCGCCCGCCCCATCACCTGCGCCGGGAGCCCAAGGGACGGGTGTGACTCTCCAGGAAGGGGACGTTGCGTCCGTCGCCGGAACGGACCTGACGGTCAGGGTGGGGCGGGTCACGGATCTAACTTCGCAAGGCTGTCTGGGCGGCCCGGTCGGCTGCAAGGATCACGCGCTTCTCGAAGTCACGCGGGGAACGGAACGCGCGACGGTCGTTCTCTACGTCGCCCACACCCAGTCTCAGCGGGAACAGCGCGTCAACCAGGCTCACGCTCTCGGCTACACGATCACGCTGGCAGATCTCCGTGGCAAGCGCGTCACGCTCGACATCCGGCGGCCTGGCTAGTGCGGCGAACCCCGACGACGATATGGGTCGAGGTCACATGAACGCATTCGATCGAATCCTCCGATCGGCTGTACTGCTCCTCGTGGTCGGCACCGTCTCCGTGGCCGACTGGGCCTTCTACGTTCGAGCGGCCAAGGCTCAGGATCTCCAGCGACGCCTGTACGAAGACAAGGAGCAGTTCAACCAGTTGTCGGGCGCCGCCCGCAGTCTCCTCGAGCGACGATACGGCAAACGGCAAGACAAGGAGTGGCTCAGGAGCCAACCCCAGCCCGAACGACTCGATCAGGGTGCCGTCAAGCTCGCGCCAGCGAACCCGTGGGAGAGTAGGGACTTCAGCGGCCTGGAAGAGCCCCTCTCCCCGGTGGCCAACACCCTGGTGAACAACCCCGCCGCCGACACCAGTGCGCAGGACACGCAGAGCGAGACGTCGATCGTGCTCGGCGCCGGCTCGACCGTGGTGGTCGGCTTCAACGACACCCGACTCTTGAACCCGTCCGCCTGTCTCACGGGAGACTCCTCCGGCTGCAAGTCCACCGGGTTCTCCCAGTCGACCGACGGCGGCAACTTTTTCACGGATCGAGGGGCGTTGCCGACCAATCCCCTCGGCGACAGCGGCGATCCGGTGCTGGCTCGCGACAGCGTCTCGGGCACGATCTACCTCTCCACTCTGGCCGGCGTGGAAGACGTGTCGGCAATCCCGGTGTTCCGCTCCTTTGACAACGGCGCCACGTTCACGGCGCCCGTCAACGGCGCGCCGGGATTCGGTGGCGGGGACTTCCTGGACAAGGACTGGATCACGGTAGACAACTTCCCGGGCCCGGGTCAGGGGACTGCCTATCTCGTCTTCCGGAACTTC
The DNA here is from genome assembly GCA_035636055.1 of Actinomycetota bacterium. Classification (GTDB taxonomy): domain Bacteria; phylum Actinomycetota; class CADDZG01; order JAHWKV01; family JAOPZY01; genus JAOPZY01. The sequence goes on along the minus strand of DASPZW010000360.1, from coordinate 128 downwards.
GATGGTGGCGGGACCGGATCGCGTCCGGGCGGCGTCTATCTGCTGCGCTCCACCGACGGCGGGGCGACGTGGACACCGAGCGGAGGCTTATCCCTGACCAGCGCCCTATTCACGCAAGGCCAGTTCGT
>DASPZW010000359.1:0-6890 GCA_035636055.1 Actinomycetota bacterium | reverse complement strand
CTCCGGCGGCCCCTCGTCCAGGTAGGGCACCAGCACGTCGGGGTCGTCGACCAGGGCGGCCATGTTCTCGACGGCCAGGATGTCGGGGAGGTTCCGGTAGCGTTCCTGGAAGTCCAGCCCGTAGCCGATCAGGAATTCCCTCGTCTCGAATCCGACGTAGTCGACCGGCAGCTCGGCGATCCGCAGCACCCGCTTGTCGATGAGGGTGCAGACCCGGAGCGAAGCGGGGTCTCGGGTCGCCAGGTTGCGCAGCAGGTAGGACAGGGAGAGGCCGGTGTCCACGATGTCCTCCACGACGACGACGTGGCGCCCCTGGAGGGGATGCTCGAGGTCCTTGACGATGCGAACCACCCCGCTGTCGGGGTCGGCCGAGTAACGGGAGATCGACATGAAGTCCACGTCGGTCTGGAGGGGGAGCCGGCGCACCAGGTCTGCCAGGAAGATCACCGACCCCTTGAGGACCGAGATCAGCAGCGGGCGCTCCTCCCCCAGGCCCTCCAGGTCGGCGGCGACCGCCTGGGCCAGGTCGCGGACCCTCGACTGGATCTCCTCCGCGGTGTACAGGATCTCGGCAAGGGCCATGCGCTACCGCTGCAGGTGCTCCCGGAGGCTGGACCGCAACAGGAGCTGCTTGAGCCGCTTGGACATCTTGGCGAGGTCGTTGAGCGACTGCACGGCCCGGCGCTTGGAGTCGTTCGAGGCGCCCCGGTGTGGCACGACCGCCTGCTGGAACAGGCCGGCTTCCCGGTCGGCGAAGTGGCGGTACATGCGCATGTGGCGCGGCTCGATCCCATATTTCCCGAAGTCCCGGGCGATCTTGGCGATCATCAGGTCGTCCTCGTCGTAGAACACGGAACCCTCCAGCGGGTGGGCGTCGAGGAGCCCGTACTGCTCCAACTCCCGGACGTTGTCAGCCGGCAGCCCGCTGGCCGCCACCAGCTCGTCGAAGCTGAGGTGTAGCCCTCCGACCGGAGTGTCGAGATCGTCCTCCGCCGAGACGGGCGGGAGGGGCGGCTCGACGGTCCCTGCCCGCTGCGCCGGCTGCCCGGTCTCCGGCCGGGGGGCCGCCTCCGCCCCGTCCGCCTCGAACTGCTCCAGCTTGCGGCGGATGATCTTGAGCGGCATGAAGTTGTCGCGTTGCAGGCGAAGGATGTAGCGGAGCCGGGCGAGGTCCTGCTGGTAGAACTTCCGGTAGCCCGACGAGGTGCGCTCGGGCTCGATGAGTCCCTCCGCCTCCAAGAAGCGGATCTTGGAAACAGTGACTTCGGGGAACTCCTCCCGGAGAGACTTGAGCACGTCCCCGATGCTCATGAACGCCCGGGTGGTCACGCTCGAGGGGGACCTCCGGTGAAGAAGACGAGCTTGAACTTGCCGATCTGGATCTCGTCGCCGCTGGAGAGCGGGGCCGATTCGACCCGGTGCCGGTTCACGAAGGTCCCGTTGAGGCTGCCGACGTCCTCCAGGTGGAACGCCGAGTCCTTCCGGCGGATCTCGGCGTGGCGCCGGGAGACGGTGACGTCGTCGAGGAAGATGTCGCTGGAGGGGTTGCGGCCGCAGGTCACGACGTCTTTGTCGAGGAAGAACTTGGTCCCGGCATTGGGCCCGCGGCGCACCACGACGATGGCCTTGCCCTCCTCGAGTTCATCGATGGGGACGGAGAACTCTTCCTCTCCCTCACCTTCGGTCTCGAGGCTGAACGTGACGGTGGTGTCCTCGCCAGGGTCGGCTCGGAGGGGCACCCCACACGTGCCGCAGAAGTTGGATCCCTCGGGATTGCGGTTGCCGCAGTTGAGACAGACCATTGCTACTCCTTCGCCCCCCCCGTTGGGATCCAGGGTCGGATCCTGTTGATCGGAACCGGGTTCGGTCCGAAACTCACCGTCAATCTAAATCATACCTAGAGGGTTATGCAAAACGTCACATTTCCCGGGGCCCCTCCTCCACACCACTCAACTGCTGCTCGCTTGCCCCGCACCCCCACTCCCGAGGTTCTGGGGGGCGCCGGTGGGGTTCCGCCCCCCACGCTGCCGAAAAGCCCGCAATGAGGGCAGTTGCCACCTGATTCCACGTCGTGCCCGGTCGTTCCCGCTCCAAACAGGTCGATTTCGGTTGGACGGTACCACCTAGCAGGCCCGCCGTCTTTGGACGAATATCGGAGATGGGGACGGAGCCGTGCTGGAGGAACCAGCCCCGGCGCCGCACCTGTGCGCTCCCGCAGATCTTCCGGCCCCCCAGCTCCAGGTCCGCACCCGTGGCGGCGGCAAAGCAGTCAAGGGGCCGTCCGGATGTGGGGTGCTCGGCCACGGTTGCCTCAAGCCCCAGGAGCGCGAGCCCGGCGATCAGCCCCCGGGCGACCCAGCGGTAAGCCTCCAGGACACTCCTGCCGGACTCGGGGGCGACCACCGAGTACGTGACGTCGCCGTCGTGCAGGACACACCCACCTCCGGTGGCCCGCCGGACCACCGCCACCCCGGCGGCGGCGCACCGCTCCGTCACGCCGTCCGGCAACTCCAGCTTGGCCCCGACGGAGAGGGCCGGTGGATCCCAGCCGTAGACCCGGACCAGCGGCTCGGCCCGGCACCCGTCGATGGAGCAGCCGAGCAGGCCCAGGTCGAGGCGCATGTTGCCGGCGGGCGTCAGCGCACCCGCGTCGACGAGGGTCCAGGCGCCCACCTATGCCCCGGCGTCCCCCTCGAGCTCCTGCACCAAGGCCCCGTACTGCTCGGCAGTCAGCAATCCCTCGTAGTCCCCTGACTCCCCGGGATCGATGGCCACCAGCCACCCCTCGCCGTAGGGATCCTGGTTGACCAGGGCCGGGTTGTCCCGGCACTCGGCGTTGAGCGAGGCGACGGAACCCGACAGCGGAGCGAAGATGTCGGAGACGGACTTGGTCGATTCAACCTCCCCCATCGACTGCCCGGCCGTGACGCCGCTCCCGAGTTCAGGCAGGTCGAGGAAGACGACGTCGCCGAGGCGCTCCTGGGCGAAGTCGGTGATGCCGACCTTCACCGTGCCGTCCTCGCCGAGCGACGCCCATTCGTGCTCCCGGGTGTAGCGCAGATCCGGGGGGATGAGTGACATGAATCCTCCTTGGCTGGTCCGAAACGAGGCCCCCGTCGGGCCCCGGATTGGACCCGGATTGGACCCGAATTGGAACTGAGGGGGATTATCCCCCGGTTGAGGCGCCGGCGGCCTTCGCCCTGAGCAGCCGGCGGATCTCCCTGGCGTAGAGGAAGCCGGCGGCCCAGTAGAGCACAGCGCCGGCGCCGAGCAGAACCAGCCCGGCGGTCCGCACCCCTGCGGCGTCGGCCTTCATCCCCGCCACCCCGCTCACCTTCATCACCACGCTGATCGACACGATCCCCATCCCCCCGAAGAGGGCAGCGGTGGCCCGCTTGCCGGTGCGGTTGACCGCCAGGCGGGGCAGGCCCCGTTTCTCGAAGACGGCGAAGGCCACCATGATGATGACGTCGCGGGCCACGATGACCGCCACGAGCCACCACGGCACCGTGCCCTTGGCCCCGAACGCCACGAGGACGGCGATGATCACGAAGCGGTCCGACAGCGGGTCCAGGAGCTTGCCGAGCACGCTCACCTGGCCGGTGGCCCTGGCGACGAAGCCGTCGACGAAGTCACTCACGCCCACGACGATCAACAGGATCATGGCGGGCAGGACGTGGCCGATCAGGTAGAGCCACAGGAAGACGGGGCAGAGCAGCAGGCGGGCGAAGGAGATGGCGTTCGGGGCGGTGAGCACCCGGTTGGAGACGACTTCGGCGGCGCCTTCGTTCACGTTGGCCATCCCGGGACCCGATCATACTGCGCAATGAGAACAGCCGGCAGGTGGCCGCTGCCCAGCGAGGGCCGCACCGTCGTGGTGGGCGGGCGCACGCGCTCCTACCGCCTCCATCGCCCGCCACCGTCAATCTCGACCGGGCCGTTACCCCTGGTTGTCGTCCTCCACGGCGGCTTCGGGTCCGGGGCCCAGGCGGAGCAGGCCTACGGCTGGGACGCCCTCGCCGACCGGCACGGGTTCGTGGTGGCCTATCCCGACGGCGTCGGCAGGTCGTGGAACGCGGGCTGGTGCTGCGGACCTGCCCGCGACGAGGACGTGGACGACGTGGGGTTCATCGAGGCGGTGATCGAGGAGGTCTCGGCCGGGTTTCCGCCCGGGAGCCCCGCCGAGGGCCGGATCGACCAGCAGCGGGTCTACGCCACCGGCGTCTCGAATGGAGCGATGCTGGCCTACCGGCTCGCCTGCGAGCTGCCGGGCCGCCTCGCAGCCATCGGCCCCGTTGCCGGGACCATGGTCTGCGAGTGCCCCCGGCCCGCGCCCGTCTCCATCCTGCACATCCACGGGCTGGAGGATCGCAACATCCCGTTCGCCGGCGGGGTCGGCCCCAGGGCGCTCGAGCGGCGGCCCCGGCCTTCGGTTCCCTCCGTCATCGAGTACTGGCGGCGCGGGGCGGGTTGCGGTCCCGCCCGTGTCTCCGAATCACACCCCGTTCGCACCGAGACCGCGGTGGGACCCGGCGGGATCGAAGTCGCCCTCATCACTCTCGCCGGGGTCGGGCACGTCTGGCCGGGGTCGCAGCCGCCGCCGTCGTCGGTGTCGGCCATGCTCGGCCTCGACGCTCCCAGCGATGCCCTGGACGCGACCGGAGCCCTGTGGTCCTTCTTCGCCGCCCACGGGCGAGGCCCGGCGTAGCCACCGAGCAGGGCCCGACTTCACGGCCGCCGCCATCCCCCGAATGTGCGATTCGCCTCACCCGATCGGCGTCCGATAGTTCATGGGAAAGGACCGGCGCCCATGAGCTATCGACCCGCTGCTACTGTCGCGCCCCCACGAGGGGGCTTCGAGCTGGGGCGCGCCCTGACGTGCCTCGGTGCGGTCTGCATCGCCCTGACCGGCGCGCTCGTGGCGCCCGGGATCGCCCGTTCGAACCAGACCTATCCCGAAGCCGTCTCGCCACGGCCCGCCACGGTGGCCGGGACCGGACCCGGAGCCGCCCCCGGGGCTGCCACATCGCCCACCCGCTACCTCACCCGACGGGCGGTCGAGGGCATCGCGAAGAAGGGCATCGGGAAGCTGGAGGGACTGCGGGTGGGGCCCTTCGCCCCCGGGGCTGCTTCCCGGGCGATGCCGCTCGGCAAGGCGGAGAGCCTCATCGTCCACTCCGTGGCCGGCATGGCCGACCCGAACACGCCGGCGTGGGTCGTGACCGTCGACGCTCCCCCGAAGGTCATCGTCCTGTCGGAACCGGTGACTGCCAAGGTCTACACCGACGTCATCGACGCCGTGACGGGGGCCGTCCTCGATACCTGCGCCGGCTGCAGGAGCGTCAGGGGATAGCGTCGGCCACCTGTCGGCGGTCAGGGAATTGGGCGAACCCTTGGCATGACCGGCCAGTGTCCATCCCTACTCCAGGCCCCATCAAAGACGACCTTCCCCGTGCGGTCGTCGAGGCAGCTCACGCTGTCGAGGTGGGGGCACGTGCCCCGCCTGACGTCACGTTCGTACCAGGCCCAGGCCAGGAACGGAGGCGTGGACCGTATGTCGGGCTGTCGTTCAGTGCCGAGGGCTGGCGGACATAGCCGAGAAGCAACAGGTTGGAGCGTGATCCCGTGGAGTACGGGCCGGCCTTGAGGTCGTCCCATGCCTGCTGCGCTGACAGGTGCGGGACGACCCCGGCGGGCAGGGGGTCGAGATCGAGCTGGTTGAAGAACGACACATGCTGGACGACCTGCTCCGGCGTGGGCATTGGCACGGAGGGTTGATGCAGGTTGCCGCCCGGGCAAATCGTGGCGGGCGAATTCCCTGGGGGATCGAGATAGGACGCCGCCGCCGAGGTGGGTTGGATTGCCGAGCGCCCCGCGGCGGCCAGGCTCACCGCGTTGAGGACCACGACCCCAACGACCAGGCGCCGTCGCCAGGGTGATCGAAGGGTTCGGACCGTCCACACACCCCAAGCGCCTCTTACTGGCGCGTCCGGGCATGTTAGAAGCCGTGTGGCATTCAGGACTGCGGCATCGAGATCCGAGGAGGCCTTCCTGCGGCCGGCCGCCAACGCTACGGTGCCGCGCAGCTGCCCATCATCAACAGCCTGATGACAGGCTTCACCACGTGCGACCGCTACTTCTCCGATGTCGTCTGGAACTCCTTCCCCAACCACGCCTTCTCCATCGGGGCCGACGCCGAGGGGTCGCTGAGCAACCCCGGCCCCACGCAAGGCACCGTTCATCCAGACCCCGGCGTGCCGGCTCGGCTCCAAGCCGCCGGCAAGACGTGGGGCAACTACGGGGCGGGTTCGCCTTCCGCTACTACGTCGATCCGCTGATGCACGGCAACGTGTTCCCCCACGGCCAGTTCCAGCAGGATGCCCAGGCGGGCAGCCTGCCCGACGTGTCCTGGGTGTACGGCCCGGCCCACCAGGACTTCCACCCCGGCCCCCTCAACTCCGGGGACGGATCCAGCATGGCGGCGTCGGACGCCTGGCTGGGAACCGCCGTCGGTGCGGTCGCCAACGGCAAGCTCGCAGACGGGCGACCCCTGTGGGACCACGTGGTCATGTTCATCACCTTCGACGACTGGGGCGGCTGGACGGACCACGTCCTGCCGGCGGTCCTGGAGCGCATCCCCGCCACCGATCCACATTTCGCCAACGACCCCTACCGGTACGGGTCCCGGGTGCCCTGCGTCGTGGTGGGCCCGTACGCCAAGGCGAAGCAGGTCTCGCACGGAACGTCCTCCCACACGAGCCTGGTGGCCTACATCGAGCGCCACTGGGGACTGCCGCCATCGCAGCCATCCTGCACAGCGCTTGAGCATATCGAACCGCTGGTAGACGCCATGCTGAAAAGGTGTGGAAGTTTTGGTACGTATAACAGCA
>DASPZW010000358.1:0-2868 GCA_035636055.1 Actinomycetota bacterium | reverse complement strand
CTGGTAGCAGGCCCTTTTGCAGAGTGAGGCACGTGAGGTACGTAAGGCACGAGGGGCCGAAGGCGACGCCGGATGGAAGCGAGGTGGCTGGCATCATCAGCGTCCGCGGTTCTTGTCCCGGATCACGCGACGCAGGCTCTCTCGCGCGGCGGTGAGCTCGTCTTCGAGCTCCCGGACCCGCTGTTGGGCGGTGCCGGCTTCGGCGGTGCGGGCGTCCCGCTGGGCCACAAGTTGGCGGTTGACGGTCTCCAGGTCGGCAACCCGGGCGATCAGCTCGGCCCGGTCCGGCCCGTCGATCTCGGCGCCGAGATGCAGGCGCAGGCGCTGGCGGAGCCGTTCCCGGTCGGCTCGGAGCACCTTGATCTCGTCCCGGGCCACGGCGAGGTCGGTGCGCAGGCTGGCTGGCGTGGCCGGGTGCCTGGTCGGAACGGAAGACGAGGTGGGTGCGACACCGCGGTCGGCCTGGCGACGTCGAGCGGCTTCGACGCACTCCCGGACGCCGTCCGCGTAGACGAGCCAGGTGGACACGCCCGCGGCCTTGGCCACCGCAAGGAAGGTGACCGGCACCCCTGCGGCCTCCAGAGCCTCCACGGCCTCCAGCGCCCGTTGGCGCTTGTCGTGGCTGTCTCTCTCACGGGCGACTCCGCAGGCCCGCCGTGCGGGCCTGCGGAGTCGCTGTCGGAGTCATGGTGTCCCCTCGGCCGTGGTGGCGATGAGCGGGAGATGCCGGGCGGCCCGGGCACGGCGAAGGAGACGGCTGGCTTCCTCGACCTCGGCGCGCTCGTCACTGCCGAGTCCGTCCATCCGGCGGCGCATCTGATCGGCCACCCGGGAGAAGGCGTCGATCTCGGCGGTGAGGTTGGCGATCACATAGCCGGCGGCCTCCATCGCCCGGGCAGTCTCCCGGTCGGCTCGGAGGCTGGCGACGTGGCCTTCGAGAGCCGGCAGGTAGGAGGGGTCCGGCCGGTAGAAGCTGCAGCCGGCGCACTGGAAGCGGATCGGGCAGGCACCGCCGCCCGCTTTCACGTTGGAAGGCTCGGTGCAGTTGCCGAAGGGTACCGACACCGATGCCCGTTGGTAGGCCAGCGGGCTGGAAAACGGCGAGGGGTTGCCGTTGGCGTCCACAGCCAAAGAACCGACGCGGGCGATGGCCTGGGCCTTGCGGTGCAGGCTGATGCGGTAGTAGCCCATCGTGGTGCCGACCGAGCGGTGATCCATCAGCTCTTTGAGCACGTCGACGGGCACCCCGGCGTCGGCGTGGCGCTGCGCATAGGAGTGGCGCAGGGCGTAGGGGGCGATGAGGGACCGGTCGAAGGCAACCGGATGGCCATCGGGTCCCAGCAGCTCACCGTCGATGGTTCCGATCCGCTCCACCCAGGCCCGGAATGCCCGGCCGACGCAGCCGGCGCCCAGATGCCCGAGCGCCTGGCGGGAGCGAAGCAGCGGGGAGGGGAACAGCCACTGGTGGGTTGCAGGTGGGTCGGGGAGCTCGCTGCGGCGGCGCTCCCAGGACACCACGGCCTGGGCAGTCTCGCTGGTGATGGGCAGGCGGCGGCGTAACCTGCCGGCTTTGTGGTTGTCGTAGATGAGGTTGTGCGCTCCGTCGATCACCTCGATGCAGCCGACCTTGAGGCTCACCACCTCGCCGGGGCGCCTGCCGGTGTCGCGCAGCAGCCGGTAGATCACCTGGTGCATCGCCTGCAGGTCTGCGGCGGCAACCGATCCGGCCCGCCCCGCCGGACCGAGGAGGTCGAGATTGGCGTCGAGCTGGCGGATCACCGACTCCGGCAGCGCCTTGCCCAGCTCCTCCTCGTTGGGGTCCTCGACGACCCGGTGGCGGCGCCTGGCCGGGCGGAAAGGATCGGGCACCTGCCCCATGAGCCCGGCGGTGCGGCCGTGCTCGATCACCTCGCAGAACGAGGAGAGCAGCAGGTTGCGATGGGTTGCCGAGTGCAGGGTGGCGTCGGCCCGGCGCAAGGCCGAGAGGGCATCGACAATGTGGGCGAAGTCGCCGGCGCCGAGGCTGGCCGGGTCGGTGCGACCGGAGGCAACGAGCGTCTGGGAAGCGACGCCGCATGCCCGGAGGGCCTCCCGCAACCGCTGGAGGTAGGGACGGGTGGCGACCGCCCAGTCTTTGAGCACCTCGCGCAGCCAGGACGCCTCGATGGGCCGGAAGTCGATCACCCCTTGCGTGGCCGGCCAGCGGCGCGATCCGTTGGACTGAAGGTCGAGCAGCCCAACCTCCCACAGGTCGCTCGCGCAGGGGTCTGCGCCGGTGTGCTGGGTCCAGGCACGTTCGACGTGGCGCCGGAGGTCGCCAAGCAGACCCCTGATCGCGCCGTTGTACTGCACACCCCCGCCCGCGCACACTGCCTCGAAGTCGATGACCCGAATGGAGGTGGCTTCCCCAAGGCGTGGGACCAGGATCCGAACCTGTAGGGGAGCCAGCGGAGGTGGGGCCTCGTCACGGCGCTGGAGCCCGTACAGCAGCTCGAAGCGCACCAGCTCTGCCAGCCCGGCCAGGGAGAACTGGTGGGGCCCCAGGCGGGGCCCCTGGGCTGCAACCCAGGCGTCCATCTCCTCCTTCGAGAGCGACGCGACATCGTGGCTGCGTCGTAGGCGGTTGTCGTGAAAGCGGCACAGCCCCCGGCGGGTGGCCCGCTCACGGGGGCAGCCTCCCACCAGGCAACGCTCGTGGCGCTCGAGCGGCCGGGCTCGGGCGAGGAAGCTCTGGAGGGACTCTCCGCCGGCTCGGCCTGGCTCCCAGGCCCGAAAGTGGCGCAGGCACAGGCCCTTGCGGTCGATCTCGCCCTCACAGCCCGGCACCGTGCAGATCGCCCGAACCAGCGGGTAGAACGGGGCCCGACG
>DASPZW010000357.1:0-2814 GCA_035636055.1 Actinomycetota bacterium | reverse complement strand
AAGGCAGGGGGATGGAACTGTCGGCCTCCCCGGTCAAGGAGCGGGCGCTGCAGGCCGGCCTCGCGGTCCTGCAGCCGCCGACGCTCAGGGACCCCGACGCCCAGGCCGCCCTCGCCGCCGTCGGGGCCGACGTGTTCGTCGTCTGTGCCTACGGGCTGATCCTCCCGAAGCCGGTCCTTGACTTGCCCCGGCTCGGCTGCGTCAACGTCCACTTCTCGCTGCTGCCTTCCTTCCGCGGGGCCGCCCCGGTGACTGCGGCGATCCTCGCCGGCCTGCCCTTCAGCGGGGTGACCGTCATGCAGATGGACCCGGGGCTTGACACGGGGGCGGTGCTCGGCACGGTCGAGGAGGCGATCCGCCCCGAAGACGACACCGGTTCCCTCGAGGCCCGGCTGGCCGTCGCGGGGGCGGAGCTGCTCGTCGATGTCCTCGACCGCCTGGAGGGGGGGAACGTCCAGCCCCAGCCCCAGGACGACGCCCTGGCGAGCTACGCCGGCAAGGTGACGCCCGAGGACGCCCGCATCGACTGGGCGCGGCCGGCGGCGACGATCGTCAACAAGGTCCGAGCCTTCAGCCCCCGGCCCGGCGCCTGGACGACCCTCGACGGGCGCCGGTTCAAGGTCTGGCGGGCCCAGGCCGCGGCGGTCGATCCGGGCGCAGCCCCCGGCTCACCAGCCCCCCCGGCAGGCCCCGTGGCGGGCTCGTTTGGGGCAGGTCCCGGGGGGTCGGTGCTGGCGGCCGCAGGCGACGGCTCTGTCGTCCTCGACGAGGTGCAGCCCGAGGGCAGCCGGCGGATGTCCGGGCCCGAATTCCTGCGGGGCCGCCGGGGTGCCGGCGGCAACCTGGTTTAGTCTCCCACCCATGAGGCCGATCAGCAGGGTCGCGACGCTCGCGCTCTCGGGGATCCTGGCAGCCGGCTTCACTGCCGGTTGCGGGAAGTCCAAGCCCGCCGCGGTCACCTTCAGCGCCCCCGATGCCAGCTTCAAGGCGGTCTTCCCGGTGACCCCCAAGCGGGCCGTGAAGACGGCGACCCCGTCCGGTGCCACGGTCGACGTGATCAGCTACGAGGCCATCACCAACTCGGAGGACGTCGGCGTCATCTTCACCCACGTCGCCACCCCGCCGACCGGCGACGCCCTCGGCACCGAGCTGAGCGCAGCGATCGACTCCCAGGCGTCGAGCTTCTCCGGAACCGTCTCGTCGAAGGCCGACGTGACGGTCGCCGGGCAGCCGGGCAAGGAGGCAGTCATCACCCGGCCCGGTGCGGTCCTCCGGGCACGCGTCGTCTTCCTGGGCGACAAGTTCTACGCGATGTTCGGGGGCACCTCATCGCTCGAGGCCTCGCACGCCAACTACGACCGGATCCTGTCGACGTTCCAGCCGCTGTCCTGACCGCGACTCGCCAGCGAGGTCCCGTGACCCCGTCGCGGAGCGCATCGGGTCCGTCATGGTCGCCGCGCTCACGCGTACCCGCCGTGGGCTTGTCGTGACGGGACAGGCTGACCGTCTTTGTGTGAATAGGTGCCATGATGACGCCTATTCACACAAAGAAGCTCATGGACGTGCCTCGACTACCTAGTTGGGGGGGCCTGGACCCCCCCAGCACACGGAAGGCGGCGGCGGTCGTCAGGCCGTACACCAGGTGGATCCCGAGGTCCTTCGCAAGCGTCGTCGCGTCGTACTCCCAGATCGGCTTGTAGAGGCCGAGCGCAGGGAGCAGGACGTAGCTCGACGCCCAGACCACCGTGCCCCACAGCAGCCCGTACCGGACCTTCGGCGCCGGCAACGACCCGGCCAGGACGCCGTACGCGGCCCCCCAGCCGATCCCCGTGCCCCAGTGCATCGCGGTGTTGGCGAGCCGGGCCTTGTCGGCCTTCAGTTCGTGCTGGGTGAGTCCCTCGACCACCCGCTTGGCGATCTTGGCCGGCGCCGGCACGCCCTCCCAGGTGTCGAGCCCCGCAGAGGTCTCCCAGGGCAGGAAGGCGCTGGTACCGCCCCCGAGGCGGTAGAAGGCGTACTGGGCCGTGTCCATCGCCGCGGTGCCGGCCGCGCCGGCAAGCACGCCACGGACGACGGCCCCGATCGGGGTGGGGCCAGGCCTGCGGCGGCGTCGGGTCATGCGTGACTCTTACCCATCCGGCGGCGCCCGCCGGTGCCTCGTGTCCGCTAGTGGGCATCCGCCTCGGCCAGGCTGCGCATGTTCATCCGACCCTTGAGCTGGGCCAGGTAGCGGCCCCGGGTGGGGCCGATGCTGCCGATCGGCATGCCGGTCGCCGCCGAGATCTCCTCGTAGCTGGGTGCCGGGTCGGCGAAGAGCAGGCGTAGGAGCATCTGGGCCTTCGGGGGCAACTCGGAGAACGCCTCCCACAGCTCCCCGTCGCGCTCCAGGTTCAACACCTTGGTCTCGGGCTGGACGGTGGGGTCGGTGTCGGGCACCTCGCTGAGGTAGAGGTCGTCGCTCGGGACGGCTCGCTGGTTGAGGCGGATCAGTCGCAGGCACTCCCGGCCGGCGGTCGTGGCCAGCCAGGCGCCGATGCGCTCCGGCTGGGCCAGGCCGTGGATGTGCTCGGCCAGGCGGAGCCAGGTCGTCTGGCTCACGTCGGCGGAGTCTGCCGCGTTCAGCCGGTAACCCCGGATGACCGACCACACCAGGCCGGCGAAGTGATCGACCAGCGCCGCCCAGGCCGATTCGTCCCCGGCGCCCGCTGCCGCCACCATCTGGGTCACCTGCTGCGACTCGTTGATTTCCATAGGTCACAACATTTCAAATTGGACTACTTTCCGCATCAGGGGAACGCCTTATTTCGCGTCCGG
>DASPZW010000356.1:0-4910 GCA_035636055.1 Actinomycetota bacterium | reverse complement strand
ACGAACGCTGCAAGCACGACCTGCTCACCGGCCACTGCGGCTTCTGCCTGCCTGCTTCGTCGGGGCCGGCGGATCACGGAAACAGTCTTGAGCCCGTGGACTGGTTGGGGAGGTTCTCGCAACCTTCAGGGCCGGACCGTCCCAAGCACCGCACTGGCCACGAGAGCCCCGAGCCCGGGGCGAGCGTGGGTTCCGAGGCCATCCCGGCCATCTCCCGGTCGGCGGAGTGAACGTCCCCGCCCGCCGGTACAGGGACTGGAACCACTCGCCCCGGGCTGGAGGCTCTCCGCTTCCGAGGGTGTAGGGCTGGGCGGCTTGGGGGGATACCGCCCAGCCCTACTTCATGGCAGGGTTCAGCCCCGTCCCCTCAACCTTGCACGCCATTGGTCTCATCGACCTTTGAGCGATCGCCCGCTGCAGATCACGGCCAGCCAGTACGCCGGCCCTATGGTCGTCCACCAGGAGCCCCGCCTTGGCAAGTGATCCGCCAAGAAGGCCTGAGGCCTCTACGCCCGTGCAGGTGAGGCTCGCCTCGTCGCCGAGGCCCGGTCGAGAGGTCAACGAGGATCTCGTCGCCGCCGTTGGCTCCTGTGCCTGGGTGCTTGACGGCGCAAGCGTCCCGATGTCGGCCGGGGCGTGCTGTTCGCTGGACGCACGCTGGTACGTCGAACACCTGACCATCTTCCTCAGCGAGATCCTTGGAGACGGCAGCCGGATCGAACTGCACCATGCCCTGGAGGCGGCGATCGAGCACGTCACCGATGAGCACAGGGCCTTGTGCTCTCAGGTGGACCGAGCCTCCGGCCCGTCTGCGAAGACCCTCGGCCTCATCCGTCGCCGAGGAAACGATCTCGATTGGCTGGTCCTGGGAGACAGCACCGTCCTGCTCGACCTCGGGGACAGCGTCGAGTGTCACAGCGACAAGCGCCTCAGCAGCGTCGCTCCGGAGCTGCGGGAAGAGATACGGGCCAACCTACTGAGTGGGCGGGGCTACGACGCTCCCGGCCATGCCCGGCTCGTGAGCGAGCTGGTGGCTGCCGAACGCACAGTTCCCAACACCGAGGGGCTATTGGATCGCGGCCCACGACCCGAGCGCCGCTCGTCGAAGCCTGCGCGGTTCGGTGACGATCGGCCCGAGCCCTTGCCAGGTGCGGCGGGCCGCCATCGTCAGTGATGGTCTCGGCCGATCCGTGACCCATCTCGGCATCCATCGAACGTGGGCGGAATTGCTCGACGCCTTGAGCGCTGACGGCCCCCAGGCTTGCATAGACGCCGTCCGCCTGGCAGAGTGTTCAGATCCGTTCGGGCGCCGTTATTCAAGAACCTCGCCGAGCGATGATGCCTCCGGCCTCGTTGTTTCCTTACACCCGCACTCGGGATCCATTGACGCGCTCTGAAGCGGTGACGCCCTGTTTGTACGGTTTCAGGGGTGCAGGCGCCCGATGGCGCGGCCAAGTGCCCGGACGACTTCGCGTAAGGCTGGATTGTCAGGACCCCTGTCGTAGCCACCGATGACTACGGCGACAAAGCGGACCGCGTGCCCGTTTACGTGCTGGTCGATGATGGCGCAGTCGTGGATTCCCTGCAGGCCCGGGACATCGGGTGATGGGACGCCGATTCCGATCTTGGAACTAACGTGGTCCACTTGCGCGAGCCTGTCCCGGATAAAACTTGTCGTGGTTGGGGCGGTGCCCGGTATCTTCTCCATCATGAGGACCATGTCATTGCAGGTTGTCACATCGCCCTCGAACAGCCGGTTCGTGGCGGCGAGGGTCAGCAGCCGGGCGAGCTCGCAGCAAGTGCCGGTGAAGTTTGTCGTCGATTTATAGTGCTTCTCTCCGCGCGGGGACAGGGTCATGAAGTCGCCACCCCTCTTCCATCGGCTACTGGCGTAGTTCTGGGAAACCCAGATCCCCCGTTTCGTCGCGGGGTGGAAGAACCCGGCCTCTCGCAGCACGCCGTTGATGTAGGGATATCCGAGGACATCGATCACTTTCCCGGCAGCGGCGTTGTTCGAGCAACGGATCATGAGGTCCATCCAGTTGAAAAAACTCATGTTCGGGGTCGGCGGTTTGTTCTCGCCCACTGCGTTGACCTCATCCGCCGTCGCCGTTCCCTTGAGGAATGTCACGGTGCCCGCAGCATCGATCCTGATGATTTGGCCCAGGTTGGGGAAGCGGCCGGGGTAGCGGGTGTCCAGCCCCGGGAATCCGGTGCAGATCTGGGGGGACCAGACTCTGCGGATGGCGCTGAAGACGTTCAGCTGCGATTGCTGTGTCACCGCGAGCCCGGCGTGCTTGACCGCGTTGACCAGGACCTGGATGCGGAACCGCAGTTCGTGGGCGGCGTACATCGGCGCGACCTTGGCCATGCTGCCGATGTTGAACGTCTGCTCGTCGAAGGGCTCATCCAGGGCAGGCGGCTCCGCTCGCAAACCCGCATACGGCGGCGTCAGCGGATGATCCGTCAGATCGACCAGCGCCGTCGCGATCGTGTCGGCGGACTTGGCTCCCGTGTCGCGGATCTTCTGGATGACGTTGCCCGGTGCGTAGAACTCATCGTTGACGAACCCGGCCAGCGTGCCGGATGACGCGGGGTCGAAGGTGAGGGAGTACGTGGTGGGGAACGGACCGAACGATCCGGCCAGCACCGTGAGCGGGTCCGCGGTGTGGTCCAGCCGGTCGACCGCCTGGAAGACCTGAGCTCGCCGGTACGCCGTCGAGACGAGCGCGGGGAGCCGGAACCGGGCGGCCCATTCGGAGCTGAAGGTGACGGCGCCGTGGGCGCCGACCGTGCCGCCGAAGAACGTCTGGAGTGCCGCGCCGTCCATGGCCGACGGCGAGCCGTTGGCGCCGATCGAAAGCAGCCGGTGCTGGCCCGGGTGGGCGGGGTCGGTGTCGACGTCGAGGCCGTGAAGGGCGAAAAACAGATCGAACTCGTCGGGCTGCAGTCCCTTGAACGCGAGCAGCAGCGCCGCCAGCCCGGTGGGGGAGCCGGCCGCCCAGTGGTCGAGGCCGACGGACAGCAGGCCGGGACCACCGACCCGGACGGCGTCGAGCAGCCCCTCGTTCGGAGCGCCGCCGAGGACGATCAGCAAGCCTGCCTTCCGGATGTCCGGGGGCGCCGGGTTGAGGCGGTCCGCGTCGGCTTGCAGGTACGGCTGAAGGGGGATGCGCCCGGGAAACGCCGGGCCGGTGGAGGTCACACCGGCGGCGCGCGCCGACACGGGACGGCCGACGGCCAGGTCCCGGCCGAAAACGAGGCGGTGGATGCCGCCGGACGGGTCGGTCTTCGCGCCGTCGGCCGGTTCCGCCTTGCCCGGCCGGACGGCCTGCTGGGTGGGGGTCTGGGGAAGCTCGCGCTGGGCGACCAGCGTCCGGGCGCCGGCGGGACCCTCGCGGAGGGCGTCGTCGAGCAGGGTACGGGCGTGGGCCAGGCGCGGGGGGTCCGCGCCGGCCGGCGGGGGGAGCACGCGTTCGAGGCAGCGCAGGATCCCATTCCCGGCCAGCGTCGTGGCCAGCAGTGCTGCCTGATCGGCAGTGGCGAGGTCCAGCGCGGCCAGGGCCGTGGCGAGCTTCGACGCCTGGTCCATGGGCGGGGCACGGAGCACGGCCAGGAACGAAAGGACTGCCTGGAACGGGTTGCGCAGCGCCTGGGTCCACAGCACGGGGGCGAGCGTTTCGGCCGGCCAGAAGGATGCGATCGTCGCGGCAGCATCGGCCTCGAGCGTGAACGGGTCGGGCACGTCGAGCGCCGCCGGGGGGGTTGTCAGCCGTGGCCTCCACATGGGGTCGAACGAGGTCCCGAGGCTGTGGACATCATCGACCGCCCAGGTATGGACGTCATCGACGTTGACGATCCACGCGCCCGATGCGTCGATCTCGATCGGCAGCGGCAGGACGAGGCCGACCAGGTGGTGCCGCCAGTCGGCTGCCGGGAGGTAGCCCCTGTTGTAGAAGACGAGCGCCTTCGCCAGCTCGTCCACCGTCGGCGCCGCCTTGCCGCCCGCAGCGGCCGCCGTGGCGTATAGCGGCGCCAGCGTGTCGGCGATGCCGGTGAAGGTGGCCCCTGGACCCAGGACGACCACCACCCGTCGGGGTGGCGTCACGTCGCCCGGTTGGCCGGCGTCGGGGTGCAGGAGTATCCCGTGCTTGACGTCGGCCGGCGCTGTCGCCGGGTGCCGGAGCACGTTGCGGTCGTCCGCGGTCAGGGCCTTCTGGACAGCAAGCGGGACGAAGTTGAGCAGCGCGTCCAGGACGGTCATGGCCCCACTCCCGGCTGCGGATGCAGGATCAGCCAGCCCTCCTCGGCTTCGACCACACCGCTGGTGAGCATGGCCGTTCCGGTGGCGTTCACGACCGGCTGGTCGACCCACCGGGAAACGTCGGTGCGGTGGTTCCAGGTCCAGGTCCCGGCCAGCTCGGTGGCCACCGGCATCCGGATCGTGCGCTGGTCGACCAGCACCGGCCCGAAGCGGAAGCTCGGGGCGAGCCGGGCCAGGCCGTCGGCCACCCACTCCCGGCGTATGCCGACCTCCTTCCGAGGCAGGAGGCCCGAGGTCGCGTGGACGACCGCGTGCGGTACGACCAGCATCGTGAGGGCGACCGGGTGTCCCGGCCAGACCGCGATGGGCTCCTCGCCGGCGACGTAGGGGTGGGTCACCGGAGTGGCAGGGACCTGGCCCGGCTGCAGGTCGGCGGCGAACCTGCGATGGAACTCCGCGACCTGTGGGGCCGGTCCGAGGTAGCCCTGGCCGGGACCGACCGGCCGGGCGAGCCCGGCGGCGCCGGTGCCGGCGGGGTGGATCCGGGTCATGTCGTCGCCGGTGAAGAAGCCGAGGAGGCCGTCCTGCCATTGCGCGAGCGCACCGAGCCGGACGGACACCGGCGAGGTCGGAACCTCCCGAGGGT
>DASPZW010000355.1:0-10718 GCA_035636055.1 Actinomycetota bacterium | reverse complement strand
GTCGGTGGCTCTGGCTTCGGCCTTCTCCTCGTCGGTGAGGGTCATCGTCCTGAGGATCAGGATCTCGTCGATCTCCGTCGCGTCGAACAGGTCACCGGGACTCTCGGGAGCGATCTGCGGCCAGTCGTAGAGGGTGATGGGGGAGGAGAGCATCACGTCCCCCCGCCCGCGGTCGCCGATCATCACGGGGAACGTGTGGATGTTCTCGCAGGACTGCGCTGCGGGCTTCGCCCACTCCGGCGGCTCCAGCAGGGAGATGAATCGCCCGGCGCCCTCCGGTGACAGGCCCAGCAGCGTGTGGCAGGCGACGAGCGAGTGGCTCATGGCCTCCTTGCGGACATCGGGGTCGCCGTCGTAGGGGGTCAGGTTCTCGCTGCGCACCGTCAGCCGGATGGCTCCGAACGGCCCGTCGAGGCGCTCCGCGGACACCCGCAGGACCGCCGTGAGCGGCTGGCGGGTTCGCAGCACCCGTGCGGCGACCGCTCCGCTGGCGTCGTTGACGAGCTCAGGCTCCTCGCCGCCGGCGGCGACATCGACGGGGATGGTCTCAACGCCCGCAAGCAGCTTGTCCACTGGGAGCTGCAGGTCGACCTGGTGCTCGACCGCCTCTTCCCAGGTGATGAGCGACATGCCGTCCACGGTCAGGGTCTCGACGGGCGTGAACCCCTCGCCGTCTGCGGCCCCATCGGGAACCTGGACGACCTTGGCCTGGACGTGCAGGAACCTCACCCGCAGCTCGAGAACCGCCCCATCGTCGGCCTCGACGAGGCATTGGGTCTGCTGCTCCCAGGGCTCGGGGCCCCCGGCGGTGCTCCAGGCCTTGGGAGCCAGGACGCCGAACTGCCAGCGAATGCGGTTCTTGGCGGCGGAGGCGCGGTAGGGGTAGAGGACGTAGCCCTCGAAGAGGACGGCGTCGGCCACCTTCCTGGCGTCGTCGAAGTTCACGGTCTCACCTCTCCCATATCCCCGCTGGCCGAGTTCTCAGTCGCCGAACGGGCATCCCCGATCAGCGCGGTGAGCGTCTCGTCCCAGCTGGTGAGCCCCCGGTCGGACTTGAACCGTTGCAGGGCGTCGAGGGTCTCCTTGCCCATCCGGATCCAGGCCTGATCGGGGAAGTAGAGGTCCATGAGCTGGTCCCAGATCTTCACCGGCATGCCGAAGCTGATCTCCTTGTGCCACGGCACCTGCTCGACAGCGAACCCTGTCTCGCCCCTGGTGAACACCGTCCCCGAGAAGAGCATCAGGAACGGGATGTCACCGTCGTCCAGGGCGTGGAAGTACTTCGCGGTGGCCACCTCGAAGTCGTAGGTGCAGGGGACCGCGATGTCGACCTCGATCGCACCGTCGAAGCCGGGGATGCTGGCATCGGCGAAGGCGAACTGCATCGGCTTCACGGTGTCCCCCCAGCGCTTCGTCTCCCCGAACAGATCACGGAGGCGCTCGGCCTCCGCGGGGGAGTAGCGGCGCCGCTTCGGCTCGATGCGGATCTGGATGCGCAGCACGATGGCATGGATGCGCATGCCGGTGGTCTCCGAGATCCGAAGGCCGAAGTTGAGCGTCGGCGAGGCCCCGTACGGGTCAGGCTCGACTCCCAGGATGTCGAAGGCAAGCTCACTCATCAGCCGCCTTCGATCTCGTTGGCGGCCTGGTGGGTCGTCGGGTCGGCGGCCTGGTCGCTCAGCTTGCGCGGGCCGAGGCCGACGACGGCGCTGCGGCTCCGGAGGTCCTCGAAGAACGTGCCGATGGTCGTCCAGACCTCCTCGCCGCCGGAGAAGCCCTTCCAGTTCAGGCGGACCAGCGCCGTGAGTTCGTACGCCTTGTCGATCGGGACCAGGTAGCACTCGAAGCGGTCGTCCTCCTGGCGCAGCAGCAGGGCCTCGACGTCGGGCATGAGGCCCTCGAAGGAGGGGTTCGCCTCGATGACCTCCCGCCATGCCTCCAGGTCGAGCAGCGACTCGGTGGCCCCGGCGGGGCTCGGGTAGAAGGCGACGAAGCGCTCCATGGACGAGTTGTAGAAAAAGAAGGCCATCGACACCGGGATCTGGATCTGCTCCCACTGGGCGTTGTCCAGCGCGAAGTACGGGTCGAAAAGGTAACGCTCGGGGACCTGGCGGAACTTGCCGTGGGCGGCTTCCTCCCTGGCGAAGAGGAGGTAGCAGGCGCGGCAGACGCACATGAGCTCGCGCGTGTCGATATTGACGACGTGGCCGTGCTCCTGAGGCACCGGGGTCGCGCACATCTCGCAGGCCTCGCCCGGCTTGGGCTTGGGCCGCTGCGATTCCTGGAATCGCCGCAGCAACTCCTCTGAGGCTCCGACTCCCGGCGATACGCCCTTCACAAAGCGGCGGAGTCCACCACCCCCCGGCGTTGCCGGCGAGCGAGGCGCTCCATTCCCGTTCCCCTGGTCTGCCGCCGCCATAGTGCTCTGATCTGTCACGAACGAACGACCGAGCGTGCGCCTGGGGGAACTGCGACCTTCCAGCCGTTCTCGTCCTGGAGCAGGGGCAGGGGGTCGAGGTGGACTGTGGATCCGTCGGAGGTATGGACGCTGCGGCCGGCGAGCTGGACGTTGTACAGGGTGCCGCACCGCGAGCACCGCAGGGCGGCGTCCAGCAGGGCTGCGTCCAGCAGGGAAGCGTTGCAGGAGGCACAGGCGTTGCGGTAGGCGTAGAGGTTGCCGACGGCGCTGCAGATCAGCACCTCCATCCCCTCGACCTGCTGGATGCGCTTCTCGCCGGGCAGGAGGCCCTCGGCGCGGACGGGCAACCAGGCGCTGGCAGCGTCGGACGCCGAGCCGTCTCCGTTCGGGCCCGCTCCGGGCCCACCAGGACGGGTCTGGATCTGCAGGAGGGATGGGCCCGGCCCGGTGGGTGCCTCGGCGACGCCCTCGACCTCGACCCGGATGACCTCGGGGGCAGCCTCTGCGATCGCCTGCTCCAGGGTCAGCTTGACGGTGACCGTCGAGGACGGGCACCCGTGGCAGCTTCCCTCCAGCTTGAGGTGTGCAACCCCGTCCTCGTCGACGCCCAGGTACTCGACGCCCCCGGCGTGGGAGCCGAGGTAAGGGCGGGCCTGGTCGAGCGCTCGCTCGATGCGCGCGTCCACGTCGATGGGGTGGATGCCGTGCAGCACGAGCAGGCTCTCGATGAACTTGTCGTCGGTGAAGCGCTTCAGCAGGGGGGCCGCGGTGTCTGCATCCTCGTTGACGACCTCGAGGATGCGCTCGAGGCCCGCGCCGTAAAGCTCGACCAGCAGACCGACGACCTCTTCGACCTTCGCAGAAACCTCGGGCGGTGCCTGCGACCGAAGCTGTTCGAGAAGCACCTCGATCCGGTCCCCGACCTGACGGACGTTGCTGTGACCCTGGGCCATGTGCTCCCCTCCGATACCGATACGACCCGCCGAGGCGCTCAATAGCGCCGGACGATCAAAGCTGGCCGAGGGAGCCAGATGGCCCCCCCGGCTGCTTCGTTTGTGAACGTGCGGTGTGACCGAGCTTAACGCTCCAACGGCAGGACGGTCGGCGAGTGCATCCGCCGCACGACCTTGCCATGACCCGACCCGCCACCGAGGTACATGTGCACCCCGCACGGCAGGCATGGGTCGAAGGAACGGACCGCCCGCATGATGTCGATGCCCTTGAAGTTCTCGGGCTCGTTCTCCTCGAAGATCGGGGTGTTCTGCACCGCGTCCTCGTAGGGTCCCGGCGTCCCGTAGACGTCCCGGACACTCCCGTTCCATGGGGTCGGGGGGTAGGGGTGGTAGTTGGCGATCTTGCCACCACGGATGACCATGTGGTGGGAGAGAACGCCGCGGACCGCCTCGGTGAATCCGCAGGAGATGGCCTCGTCCGGGACCTTGAAGGGGGTCCAGGTCTGGGTGTGACCAGCCCGGAGCTCCTTAAGGGCTTCCTCGACGAAGTACAGCGCCAGGCCTGCGGAGTATGCCTGGAAGTAGGTCCGTGCCCGGTTGCGCTCGAGGGCGTTGGACCACTCGGGGATCTCCCACTCGAAGGAAGCCGGGCCCTTGGTCGCGGTCTTCGGGAAGTCGATCGTGATGCTGTGGCCGGTCGACTTCACGTAGGGCGTGTTGAGGATCCCTGCGAGAGCGGTCGGCCAGAGCCGTGCCAGCGGGCCGCCACCGGTGTCGAGGGCGAGGTAGTCCTTGCCGTCGAACCAGCGGGGCGACATCGTCCAGGAGTACTTGTCCTGGAAGTCCCGCTTCTGGGGGCGTGGCTTGGTGTGCTGGTTCCACGGGTGACGGACGTCCACCGGGTTGCCCAGCGGGTCCTTCGTGACGAAGACCTCGTCGCCTTCCCAGTCCTCGTAGTACGAGCTGCCGAGGAGGATGCGGATGCCGAGGTTGATCTTGACGAGGTCGTGGGTGACCAGCTTGCCGTCGACCACGACGCCGGGCGTGACGTAGCATGCGTCGCCCCAGGTGGACATGTTCTCGTACTTGAAGTCGCAGACCTTCGGGTCCTGGAGCGCGCCCCAGCAACCGAGCAGCACACGCCGGCGACCGACTTCCTCGTAGCCGGGGATCGCCTCGTAGAAGAAGTCGAACAGGTCGTCGTGGATCGGCACGACCTTCTTCATGAACTCGAGGTAGCGCATGAGGCGGGTGAGGTAGTCCGTGAAGAGTTGGATGGTCGGGACGGTGCCGACGCCTCCGGGGTACAGGGTGGAGGGGTGGACGTGCCGGCCTTCCATGAGGCAGAACATCTCACGGGTGTAGCGGCTGACGTGCAGAGCCTCCCGATAGAACTCGCCCGAGAGCGGGTTGAGCGACCGCATGATGTCGCCGATGGTGGCGTAGCCGTGCTCGGCGGCGTGCGGCGAAGCTGTCTTGTTCGCCATGTCCAGGACGCCGGGGTTGGTCTCGGAGACCATCTTCTCGCAGTAGTCCACACCCACCAGGTTCTCCTGGAAGATGTTGTGGTCGAACATGTACTCGGCGGCCTCGCCGAGGTTGACGATCCACTCGCCCATGGCCGGGGGGTGGATCCCGTAGGCCATCTGCTGGTTGTAGCAGGAGCATGCGCAGTGGTTGTCACCGCAGATCCCACAGATACGGCTGGTGATGAAGTGGGAGTCGCGGGGGTCCTTGCCCTTCATGAAGATGCTGTAGCCACGGAAGATGGATGACGTGCTGTAGCACTCGACCACCTTGCCCTGGGAGAAGTCGATCTTGGTGTAGATGCCCAGGCTCCCGACGATCCGGGTTACCGGGTCCCACACCATCTCGACAACATCGCCACTTGCCATACCTAGTGCCTCCCTTCGCTGCCGTCGTTAGGGCCCGAATCTCCGAGCTGATGGTCTCAAGCTATGTCCAGGTCTTCTTGGCGCCGGTCAACAGCTCGGAACCCGGCTTGCGCCACGACGGCTCGGTGTCGGTGGTCTTCATCGTGAAGCTGCGGAGGCCACGGATGACGGCTCCATACGCCCCGGAAGCGGCGGTCGAGACCTTGGCGCCCGGGGGCTCGTCCATGAAGGGCATGAACTTGTCCGGGAAGCCAGGCATGGTGCAGCCGATGCAGATGCCGCCGACGTTCGGGCATCCGCCGACCCCGTTGATCCACCCACGCTTAGGGACGTTGCATTTGACCACCGGCCCCCAGCAGCCGAGCTTCACCAGGCACTTCGGTGATCCGTACTCGGTGGCGAAGTCGCCCTGCTCGTAGTAGCCGGCCCGGTCGCAGCCCTCGTGGACGGTGGCGCCGAACAGCCAGCGGGGACGCAGCGCCTCGTCGAGGGGGATCATCGGCGCCTGGCCCGTGGCCATGTAGAGGAGGTAGAGCAAGGTCTCGGACATGTTGTCGCCGTGCGCCGGGCAGCCCGGGATGCAGACGATCGGGATGCCGGCCTTGGACTTCCAGCCCCAGCCGAGGTAGTCGGGGACGCCCATGGCGCCGGTGGGGTTGCCCGCCATGGCGTGGATGCCGCCGTAGGTGGCGCACGTGCCCACCGCAACGATGGCGAGGGCCTTGGGGGCCAGGCGGTCGAGCCACTCACTGGTGGTCATGGGCTGGCCGGTCTCGAAGTTGTTGCCGAACCCGCACCAGTACCCTTCCTTCTTGATGGCCTCGTTGGGGATGGACCCCTCAACGATCAGCACGAACGGGTCGATCTCGCCCCGGTCCGCCTTGTACCACCACTCGATGAACGTGTCGGCCCCTTCCTGGGGTCCGCACTCGAAGTCGATCAGCGGCCAGTGAACTGCCAACTGGGGGAGCCCAGGCAGCGCGCCCAGCACGATCTCTTCGATGCTCGGTTGCGTGGCTGCCGTCAGCGCCACCGAGTCACCGTCGCACCCCAGCCCTCCGTTCATCCAGAGGATGTGTATAAGCGGCGCTTCGGCCTCCTTGGGGGGGGCCGGCCTGCCACGCCTTGCCGCTGCTGCCATCCACTTCACCTCCTTCTGGACGCCCCTCGGACGCCCGATCGAGCTTGAAGCGAGAATCTTCTTTGCGGCCCTAGCCTCGGCGCCTGCCGCCTGGTGGGTCGTTGTGCGTCTGCGTCACCCCGACCAAGCTGCACGCGTCCCAGGCCAGGGACGACACAGATCATTCTTCCAGTCCACCCTTCGAACGATCCATCCGTGTCTTTACTGAATCTCTATCCGTACCTCTACGGAGGAAATGTCCCGTTAACAGCGCCTGGCTCCCCAAAAGTGGGGATTGCCGGGTAGCTGGCGGCGTTGGGGCAGTTTGGGGGGCGCCCTCCTTGACTGTCCGAGCGATCCGGGGGAAGGTACGTGCCGAAGGGCTGGCCGGGGTGATCTCGGCCGGCGAGGCCCAGCAGCAGGCAAGCGCTCGGGGGCGCGGGCGGTTTTTGAAGGGGTGCGGCGGGAAGTTTGAGTAGCTCCGGGACCAAACAGACAACCTCGGTCGTTCGGCGCAAGGGGCCTGTGCGCGCGCCTGCGCCACCCGAACGGCGCGCCAAGGCCACGGCCACGGTGACGCCGTCCCTCTCCGCCACCGGCGCCAGCGCCGGCTCCCGTGCCGGAGCCATGGCGGAGGCCGAAGGGCCGTCGTGGCTCGGCAACATCCCCAAGGTCCTGAGCGATCTCGGCGTCGGCGTCGTCGTCTGGGACGACGAGACTCCCATCTATGTGAGCCCGCTGTTCAGCAAGATGATCGGCTACACCCCGGAGGAGCTCGGGGTCCGCCGCCGCGCCCATCTGCACCCGACTGGCAATGGCAGCGGGCAGGTCAAGGGGCAGCCCTCCCCCCAGGTGCCCCAGTTCGAGTTCAAGCTCATGCACGAGTTCGAATGGACCCTCATCCATAAGAACGGTCAGCGGGTCTCCGTCGAGGCGGCTGCGGGGACCATCGAGGTCGCCGGCAAGATCGAGAGCATCGGGATCTTCTGCGACCGGACGGAGCAGGAGCGCCTCGAAGACGAGCTGAAGACCCGGACGCTCCAGCAGGCGGCAGTCGTGGACCTCGGCCAGCGCGCGCTCGCCGGGGCCGAGCTGCCGGACCTCATGGACCGGGCGGTGTCGGTGCTCACCAGGACCCTGGACGTCGAGTTCGCCCGGGTGCTCGAGCTCGCTCCCGACGGGCGCGGTTTCGTCGTCCGTGCCGGCATGGGCTGGGAGGGGGCGCCGGGAGCCCATGCGACGGTCGACGTCCGGCTGCGCTCCCAGGCGGGATTCACCCTCGTGTCCGACATGCCCGTCATCGTGGAGGACTTCGGTTCCGAGACGCGCTTTCCCAGCCCACCGCCCCGCGTCGAGGGTGGCGTGACGAGCGGGATGAGCGTGCTGATCCGTGGTGAGCAGCGACCGTGGGGCGTGCTCTGCGCCCACACCTGCAACCACCGCCGCTTCAGCCGTGACGACGTCCATTTCCTGCAGGCGGTCGCCAACGTCCTCGCCGAGGCGATCCTCGGCAAGGGCATCCAGGATGCCCTCCGGCGCGCGGGGGACCGGGAACGGGAGTTGCGGGAGGAGCTGGAAGCCCACTCCCGCGTCGTGGTCGCCGCGCAGGAGGCGGAGCGCCGCCGGATCGCCCGCGAGCTCCACGACGAGATCGGCCAGGCCCTCACGGGCCTTGCGCTCAGCCTCGCCAACCTGGAGCGGGACGCCCCGCCCGCACTCCGGGCGAACCTTGCCGAGGCACGGGCAGGCATGGGTGAGCTGGTCACCCGGGTCCACGACTTCTCCCTGGCCCTGCGGCCCGCGATGCTCGACGACCTCGGGCTCCTCCCGGCGCTGCTCTGGCTCATGGAGCACGTCCACTCGGCGCAGACGGGCCTGCGGGTCGACCTCGACCACCAGGGCCTCGACCGGCGCTTCTCGTGGGAGGTCGAGACCGCGGCCTACCGCATCGTCCAGGAGGCGCTCCACAACGTCGCCCGCCACGCGGCGACCGACCGCGCCGAGGTCCGGTGCCTCGCCGAGGGCGACGAGCTCTACATCGAAGTGCGCGACGAGGGCATCGGCTTCAACCCCCGTGCGATCCGGGCGCACACCACGAGCGGCCTGCGCGGCATGCAGGAACGGGCTCGCCTCCTCGGCGGCCAACTGAAGGTCGAGTCGGCGCAGGGCAAGGGCACGCGGGTGGTCGCCCGCCTGCCGGTGAGCCCGCCGACCGGCCTGCCGGAATACGAAGGCGCAGGGATGGGCGATTGAGCCTGTCGGTCCTGCTCGCCGAGGACCACCCGGTCGTCCGGGAGGGCCTCCGGGCCATGCTGGAGGCCGAAGGTGACCTGCAGGTCGTGGGCCAGACGGGCAACAGCTCCGATGTCGGGGGCATGGTCGAGGAGCTCCATCCCGACGTGCTCGTCCTCGACCTGATCATGCCGGGCATCGGGGGCCTGAACGCACTCCGGGAGCTGGGCCGCCGCCGCCTCGCCACCCGCGTCGTCGTCCTGTCGATGTACGCCAACGAGGCCTACGTCCTGGAGGCCCTCCAGAACGGTGCCGGCGCCTACGTCCTCAAGCAGTCTGAGGCGGCCGAGCTGGTGCGGGGTATCCGGGAAGTGGCGAAGGGCCGCCGCTACCTGAGCCCGCCGCTGTCACAGCGGGCGGTGGAGGCGTATGCCAAGCGGGCCAAGGGCACGGCGTCGACCGAGGCGGCGGAGCTCACGGCTCGGGAGAAGGAGGTCCTGACGCTCGTGGGCCAGGGCTTCACCAGTGCCCAGATCGCCGAGCGGCTGTTCATCAGCGTCCGCACGGTCGAGAGCCACCGCTCCAACCTGACGAAGAAGCTGGGCCTGCACTCCCAGGCCGAGATGGTGCGCACGGCGCTGCGCCGGGAACTCTCCCCGCTCGACCCGTAGGAGTTCGGGGAGGGGCTCAGGCCCTGAGGGCTCAGCCCCGCACGACGGCGATGGCTTCCTTGGCGTGCACCAGGATCGTGTCGCCGACCTGCGCCTCGACGAGCGCGACGCTCACGACCTCGACACTCTGGCCGGTGTCGACGCGGGCCAACTCGTCATCGAGCAACTCGACGATGACGACGGGGATGGCCTCGTCCGAACAGGTGATGCAGACGTCCCCGTAGCACTCGGGAATCAAGGGCCGGGGTGCGGGTTCGGGCGGCGAGCCCAGGACGGGAAGCGGGACCCGCGCGCCCAGCGCTCCTTCGTTGGCTGTCATGCCCTGGAGTGTAGGCGCGCAGCGCGCCCGTCACAAGGCAGTCGTAGTCCACATGGACAAGGAGCCATGAGCGGGACGATAATCGGGTTCCGCCGATTACTCGCGGTGGAACAGGAGGAGACAGGGAAGTGGCCGCTACCCAGTCCTCACAACGGTTTTGCGCGGGTCCCAGCGCACGCTCGTGGGCCCGTGTCCCTGCGGCTGTCCACCCCTCCCACACACCGTGGCCCTGCACGCCTGCTCTTCGACCACCACAAGGAAGGAGGTACGGAGCATGAAGAGTCTCATCGTCGGAGCGGTTCTGCTACTGGTGGCGGCGATTGTTCTGCAGTCACTCCCTGACTTTCAGCGCTACCAGCAGCTGCGGGACATGTAGCCCGGAAGTCCCGTCCGCCAGGGCCCCTCGCTGCCGGCCGAATCTGGCCCGGGGGGCCCTGGCGCGTAAGGCTCGGGGAACGCTCCCGGGGGAAGGCCCTAGGGAGGTTTGGAAGAGATGTCGACACGGGAGGGGGGTTTGATGGGGCAGCTCCGGCAATTGGTTTTTGAGTACGCCTTGAAAGTGAAATCGAAGGACGACGTCGTTGAGCAGATGCTGGCGGTCCTGCAGTCGGCATTCCCAGTAGGGGCGGGCAAGGGTGCGGGTGCCGGGAGGCTCGCGGGCTTCGACCTCTCCCCGCTGAAGGCATTGGCCGGAGGCACGGACCTCTCGGCCTTGGCCGATGTCGATGCCTTGAAGGGTCTCGTGACCCAGGCCCTGAAGGTGGCCGGCCCTGCGCTCGGTGGCCTTGCCGGGTCCGGGTCCGGTTCGCCGTCCCGGGCGCACACCGTATCCAACCGCCCCGCGCCACCGCCCGTGACCGCCGGGCGCAAGGGTATGCCGAGTGTCCTCGGCACCACCGCAGCACCCCCGGCCGCCGAACCGGCAGCGGCCGAGGCCCCGGCTGGGGAGGTGGTTGCGGACGTGGTTACGGAGGCCGCCCCCGAGCCGAGAGCCGCTGCCAAGCCCCGGTCCTTCGGCCCACCGAGGCGGCGTATGCCGAGCGTGCTTGGTGCCCCGGCGCCTGAGCCCGAAGCGGCTGCACCAGAACCCGAGCCCGAAGCCGGTGCAC
>DASPZW010000354.1:0-24449 GCA_035636055.1 Actinomycetota bacterium | reverse complement strand
ATTCCTCATCGAGGATGGCATCCGGATCGACCCGGCCGCCCTCACCCTGGCGTTCGCCGAGGAAGCCCGCGCGGCTGGTGCCGAGGTCCTCACCCACACCGAGGTCAAGCAGGTCCTCGTCCGCAAGGGCAGGGTGCAGGGCGTGGCGACCGACGACGGCATCGTGGCCGCCGCCACCGTCGTCAATGCCGCAGGGCCGTGGGCAGCCAGGCTCGCCCGCACTGCCCAGGCCGACGTCCCCGGCGTGCCCATCGCGGGCATCCGGGGATGGCTCCTGCTCACCGACGCACGCCCGGGGCTGCTGGCTCACCTGGTCGAGTCGGCGGGGTGGCACCTGGCACCGGAGGATCCCGGGCCGGGCAGGGCGACGGTCGGCCTACTGGCTGGCGGCTGCGCCACTGGATGGCGGGACATCGGTTCTCTGATCCAGCAGAACCGCGGGGGCCACATCCTGCTCGGCGGGTCTCGGGCCGGATCGCTGACCGACGAGCCGGAGGGCGCGGAGGTCGTGGGCGAGATCGCCCGCCGGGCCGCTGCCCTGGTGCCGGCCCTGGCGGACATCCCGGTCACGTCCGCCTGGTCCGGGGTGCGCCCGACCAGCCCCGACGGCCTTCCCCTCATCGGCTGGGTCCCGGGTATCGACGGTCTCTTCCTGGCGGGCGGCCACGGGGGCCAGGGGGTCACCCTCGGCGGTGGCAGCGCCCGCCTGGCGGCCCAGATGATGCTGGGGGAGGCACCCTTCGAGGACCCTGCCCCCTTCGACCCCATCCGGTTCGCCGCGGGCTCGGTCGGATGATCGGGACGAGTCCCCCGGAGTGACTAGTTGATTTTGCAGGCTGGCTTTTTCCCGCCCAGGTACCCATGATCGTCGAAGACAGCCCGGAAAAATGTGGCTGACCCGACACCACCACCCATGAGAGGGGTTTCCCTGTGCCGGACCTGACCAACATCGCCTGCCCTACGTGTGGCCTACCCGCCGAGCTTGTGGAGCGCTCCGACACCGTTGCGAGCGCCCGCTGCATCCTCCTGCACGACTTCAGCATCCCCGTCGTTGCCCTCGATGTCCGGACCCCGGAAGCAGCACCCGTGGCCGGGGTCCTCAAGTTCCCCGGCCCCCGGGTGTCGGGCCGGCCGGAGTGGGCCCGCCGGATGGCCTGGTTTGCCTTCGGCGCGCTCGCCGCGCTGTTGCTGACGCAGGCCCCTGTGGCGGCGCTGGTCCTGATCCCGTTGAGCCTGCCGCTCATCGGCGTCGAAGCGGCCCGCAAGTCGTGGCGCCCCCTGGACCCCCGGGCACAGGCCGTGCAGATGCCTGCCGCCGACCCCGGCGACCCCCAGCGCAAGGCTGCCTAATTTTCCAGTCGTCGCCCACTCCTTCGGAGTGTTCGACGACCCAGGGGGGATCCGCAGCTCATCCGGCTCCGCTGCGCTCCGCCGGGCTGCTACTCCCCCCTGGACCCGCCTGAAGCTGTTCTTCCCCCTGGTCCCCCCTCGGTGGCTGTTGCGCCGCGGATAGCGCGGCCAAACAGCCTTCGAGTTCTCAGCGGCCTTGCCTCGGCCGTTTTCAACTAAGACCGGGGGAGTGCTAAACTTCAGATTGTCCGTTTTACCGAGAAACGCGGGAAACGGCCCCGCTGTTTGAGCGGTGCAGATCTTGGTGGTGGCCTGGGAGGGGGCGGAGCCGACCCCCCCGTTCCCTCCCCGATCCACCTGTCGATATTGTGCCCCCCCATTCTTCCTTTTCCGGCCGCATCCGTCGCGGCTTTACCACTTAACTTACTTAGCCCGGTGTAAAAGCCCGAAAGATCGTGGTAAAGTTCTCCGCGGCCGTCCGACCGGGTGGCTCGACGAGTCTGGCGGGAGTTCAATGACCAAACCTGAGACGCCACTACACCTGGCCAGTGCCGCCGACCAACCGGTGCCGGCCCCCTCGGGGAGCCCCCCGGCAACCGAGTCCACGGGCCCTGCGGGCTACGATTCCAAGCTCCCCGGCCCGCCGCCCCACGGCGGCAAGCTCACCTCGCGGCTGGCCCATCCCGACGAGCGGGACCGCTGGCTGGACAAGGTGGCGCACCTCCCGTCCGTCACGCTCACCCTCCGGGAGGTCGCCGACATCGAGTGCCTGGCCGTCGGTGCGTTCAGCCCGCTGGAGGGCTTCCTCGGGAAGGCCGACTACGAATCGGTCGTCGCCGACATGCGGCTGGCCTCGGGCCTCGTCTGGAGCCTGCCGGTCACCCTCGCCGCCACCGCGGAGGAGGTCCTCGGGCTGAAGACCGGCGGCGACGTCGTGCTGCGGGACCCGCAGGGCGAGCCGTTGGCAGTCCTGCACCTCGACGACATCTACGCGTACGACCGTGAGGAGGAGGCCGAGCAGGTCTTCCGGACCTCGGACCCGGCCCACCCGGGGGTCGCCGGCCTTCTGGCCCAAGGGGAATGGCTCCTCGGGGGCAGGGTCACGGTGCTGCGCCTGCCCCGGGGGCGCCCGTTCATCTCCTACCGGCTCACACCGAGGGAGGTGCGGCAGGCGGTGGCCGACCGCGGGTGGCGGACGGTCGTCGGGTTCCAGACCCGTAACCCCATCCACCGTGCCCACGAGTACCTCACCAAGTGCGCGCTCGAACAAGTCGACGGGCTGCTCCTGCACCCCCTGGTCGGCGAGACCAAGGGCGACGACATCCCCGCGGGTGTCCGGATGCAGGCCTACGAGGTGCTGATGGAGGGCTACTACCCGAACGACCGGGTGCTGCTGTCGGTCTTCGTCGCCGCCATGCGCTATGCAGGTCCCCGTGAGGCCCTGTTCCACGCCATCTGCCGGAAGAACTACGGGTGCACGCACTTCATCGTCGGCCGCGACCACGCGGGCGTCGGCAACTACTACGGCACCTTCGACGCCCAGGACCTGCTGCGCGAGTTCGAGCCGGAGGAGCTGGGGATCACGCCGATGTTCTTCGACCACTCCTTCTGGTGCAGGCAGTGCGGCGGCATGGCCACGGCCAAGACGTGCCCCCACGGGCCGGGCGACCGCGTGGCGCTGTCGGGCACCGAGGTCCGCCGCCGGCTCACGACGGGCGACGAGATCCCACCCGAGTTCTCCCGTCCCGAGGTGGCAGCGGTCCTGCACAGGGCGCTGGCGGACGTCGCCGCTCCCAACGCGGGAGGCTGACGCAGCATGCCGCGCTTCGGGGAGGGGCAATGGGCCCTTGGCTACACCGAGCCGCTCAACAAAAACGAGCGGATGAAGCGGGATGCCCCCCCGCTCGAGGTGCGAGACCGCATCGACAACATCTACTCGAAGCAGGGCTTCCGCTCCATCTGGCCGGACGACCTTCGGGGCAGGTTCCGCTGGTGGGGCATCTACACCCAACGGCGCCAGGGCGTCCCAGGGGGCCGCACCGCGGCCGCCGAGCCGCACGAGCTCGAGGACGAGTTCTTCATGATGCGGATCCGGCTCGCCGGGGGGCAGCTCACCAGCGAGCAGCTCCGCACCATCGCCTGGGTCTCCGAGCGCTTCGGCCGCGACGTCGCCGACGTCACGGACCGCCAGAACATCCAGCTCCACTGGATCCGCATCGAAGACGTCCCGCGGATCTTCCAGGCGATCGAGGGCGTCGGCCTGACAACGTGCGAGGCCTGCGGGGATTCCCCGCGCACGATGATCGGCTGCCCCTTGGCCGGGGTGGATGCCGACGAGTTGTTCGACGCCACGCCGGCGCTCATCGCCACCCATCAGCGGTTCGTCGGCGACCCCGAATTCCAGAACCTGCCCCGCAAGTTCAAGACCTCGATCTCGGGGTGCGCCCAGCAGTGCGCCCAGCACGAGATCAACGACGTGGCCTTCGTCGGGGTCCGGCGTGACGATGGCGCGGGCCCGAGCACGGGCTACGACCTGTGGGCCGGTGGCGGGCTCGGTCCCAACCCCCACTTCGGCAAACGCCTCAGCGCCTTCGTCGAGATGGACCAGGTCCCCGATGTCTGGGCCGGCATCGCAGGGCTCTTCCGCGACTACGGCTACCGCCGTGCCCGCAACCACGCCCGCCTCAAGTTCCTCATGGCCGACTGGGGGCCCGAGCGCGTGCGGGAGGTCCTCGAAAAGGAGTACCTGGGCTACGCCCTGCCGGACAGCGACCCGCCACAACCGACCACGACTGCGCAGCGAGACCACGTCGGGGTGCACCCCCAGCGCGACGGGCGGCTCTACGTTGGCTTCGCTCCCCGGGCCGGTCGCATCTACGGCCATCAGCTGCGGGAGGTGGCCCATCTGGCCGACGGCTTCGGCACCGGCCTGATCCGCCTGACAACCCAGCAGAAGGTCGTCATCACCAACGTCGAGCCCACCGCCGCCGACGACCTGGTCGCCGCGTTGGACGAGCACGATCTGCGGGTGGCGCCCAGCGTCTTCCGCCGCCAGACCATGGCGTGCACCGGCATCGAGTTCTGCAAGCTGGCGATCGTCGAGACCAAGCACCGCGCCGACTGGCTCTACCGGGAGCTCGAGGAACGGCTCCCGGACTTCGACGAGCCCATCCGTATCAACCTCAACGGCTGCCCCAACTCCTGTGCCCGCTTCCAGGTTGCCGACATCGGCCTGATGGGGTCGCTGATCACCGCCAGCGACGGCACCAAGGTCGATGGGTACCAGGTGAGCCTCGGTGGGCACCTCGGCGACGACCACCGCTTCGGCCGGAAGGTGAAGCGGCTGAAGGTGCCCGCCTCGGAGCTGGCGAACTATGTCGAACGGCTGCTGCGCCGCTACCTCGCCACCCGCTCGGACAGCGAGCCCTTTCATGTGTGGGCGGCCCGAGCCCCGGAGGATTGGCTGCAATGATCGAACCAACGGAAATCAACGCCGGTCAAAGCGTCGCACGGGCGGACCGCGGCTGTGTCATCTGGATGACCGGCCTGCCGTCCGCCGGCAAGAGCACCATCGCCGAGACCCTGGTGCCTGCCCTCAAGGCCCGTGGTGAGCGGGTGGAGCTGCTCGACGGCGACGTCGTCCGGGAGAACCTGTCCAAGGGCCTCGGCTTCTCGAAGGAGGACCGCGACATCAACATCCGGCGCATCGGCTTCGTGGCCGAGCTGCTGGCCCGCAACGGCGTCAAGGTCATCACGGCCGCCATCTCGCCGTACCGGTCGGTGCGTGACGAGGTGCGGGAGCTCGTCGGCGACCACTTCCTGGAGGTCTACATCTCCACCCCGCTCGAGGTCTGCGAGGACCGGGACGTGAAGGGCCTCTACGCCAAGGCGCGGTCCGGGGCGCTGAAGGGCTTCACCGGCATCGACGACCCGTACGAGCCGCCGCTCAACCCCGAGGTCGAGATCGTCACGCACGGCGAGACCCCTGAAGAGTCGGCCGCACGGATCATCGACGTGCTGGAGGCGCGGGGGTACCTCGATGTCCCCTGAGGCACGGGGTCTTTCCACCATGGGGACCCCGCCCCCAGACGTCGGCGACCTCCCGGACCTCGACGGTGCGTCCGCCGAGTACATCCTCACGTGGGCGATCGAGCGGTTCTTCCCCGAGATCGCCGTCGCCTGCTCGATGCAGGACGCGGTCCTCGTCGACCTGGCCTGGCGGGTGGAGCCCCGCATCGAAGTGTTCTTCCTCGAGACCGGTTTCCATTTCCCGGAAACGCTGGAGACCGCGCAGCGGATGCGGGAGCGCTACCAGCTGAACCTCGTCGCCCTCAAGCCCGGCCCTGACCCTGCCATCTACTCCAGGGACGGGACCGAGGCGTGCTGCGCTGCCCGTAAGGTGGCCCCGATGGAGGCGCACCTGAACGGGAAGCGCGCCTGGGCGTCGGGCCTGCGGCGGGCGGAATCGACCAGCCGGGCGACGGCGAAGGCCGTCGAGTGGGACGCCAAGCGGGGCCTCGTCAAGGTGAACCCGATCGTGGCCTGGAGCGACGACGACGTGGAGCGCTACATCGCGGAGCACGAGCTGATCGTCAACCCGTTGCGCCTCCAGGGCTACGACTCCATCGGCTGCTGGCCGTGCACGCAGCCCGGCAAGGGCCGCGAGGGCCGGTGGGCCGGGCAGGAGACGCTGGAGTGCGGCCTGCACCCGGCGCTGGCCGAGCCGCTGGTCGAGTCGGTCGCCCACGTCGATGCCGAGCCGGCGTGACGGACACCGCTCCGCGGGCCCAACCGTTCTACTGCCCGTTCTGCGGCGAGGAGGACTTCGTCCCGTCCGGCGACCGCGAGGGGGAGTACCACTGCCGGTCCTGTGACCGCCGCTTCGCCGTGAAGTACCTGGGCCTCGGGCCCTCCCCCCTGGATGCGCCGGCATGGGTTTCCGATACCCCGTAGCGCTCGATCTCGAAGGGCGGCGCTGTGTGGTGGTCGGCGGCGGAACGGTCGCGGAGCACAAGGTCCGGGGCCTGCTCGACGCCGGGGCCTCGGTCACCGTCGTTGCTGCGGCCCTGACGCCCGGCCTCGAGGCGGCTGGCGAGGTCACGCTCGTGCGCCGTCCCTATACCGCCGGCGACCTCGAGGGAGCCTTCCTCGCCATCGCCGCCACGGACGACAAGGCGACCAATGCGGCAGTGTTCGCGGAGGCGTCCGAGCGCGGGGTGCTTTGCAACGCCGTGGACGACGTGGAGCATTGCCACTTCGCTGCCCCCTCCATCGTGCGCCGTGGCGATCTGACGATCAGCGTCTCCACCAGCGGGAAGGCTCCGGCCCTTGCCAGGCGGCTGCGGGAGCTTCTGTCCGGACAGATCGGCGAGGAGTGGGGTGTCCTGGTCGATGTCCTGGCCACGGCCCGCGCCGAGGCCCTGGCAGCGCAGGGCGGCAGCCGCGACGTCGACTTCGAAACCTGGGCACGGCGGTGGCAGTCCGCCCTGGCCGGGGACCTCGCAGGGATGATCCGTGAGGGCCGGGCCACAGAGGTCGCGGAGCTGGTGCGCCGCACCCTCGCCGGGGAGGCTGCGGCCGGTGAAGCCGTCGAGGAGCACCAGCGGCAGGGGAGGGTTGCCATCGTGGGCGCCGGCCCGGGCGATCCCGGCCTCATCTCGGTGCGGGGCAGGCAACTGCTCGACGCAGCCGACGTGGTCGTGTACGACCGGCTGGTCCACCCCTCCCTGTGGGCGGGCAAGGACGCCGTCGACGCGGGCAAGGAACCCGGGTCCCACCGGGTCGACCAGGAGCAGATCAACGAACTCCTCGTGCGCCTGGCCCGCGAGGGCAAGCACGTCGTCCGTCTGAAGGGCGGCGACCCGTTCGTGTTCGGGCGGGGGGCGGAGGAGGCCGATGCCCTGGCGGCCGCCGGCATCGCGTACGAGGTGGTGCCGGGCGTGACGTCCGCGGTGGCGGCCCTTGGCGCTGCGGGCATCCCCGTCACCGACCGGCGTCTGTCGTCCTCGTTTGCGGTGGTGACCGGCCACTGCGCCACCGGCGAGGTGGACTGGGACCGGCTCGCCACCGCGGTCGACACCCTCGTCGTGCTCATGGGGCTCGCACGCCTGCCCGAGATCGTCGAGCGGCTGCTTGCGGCTGGGAGGGCACCGGACACCCCGGCGGCGGCCGTCCAGAACGGGACCCTGCCCGACCAGTGCGTCGTCACCGCCCGCCTCGACGCCCTGCCCGAGGCGGTGGCGAGGGCCGGGCTCTCGGCGCCGGCGGTCATCGTGGTCGGCGACGTCGTCCGTCTCCGGGGACGCTTGGCCTGCTGAATCAGATTCACCGCCTCAGTTCCGTGCCCGGTTCTTGTTGCCCAGTAGCTCATGCAGCCCTCTACGTAGGCTCGGAGGAGATCGTCCTGAGAGCGCTCCGCGTACGTCCGGGCTTCCTGGTAGTGGCGGTTTACTGAGCCGAGATCCCAGAGGTCCTCCGCCAACCAGGCCGCAAGCAGGGCCGAGTCGCTTGCAGCCGCGGCCAGCCTGGCTCGGTCCTTCTCCGACGTGGTGGACAGCAGAAGCCGGGAGACGAGACGCAAGTGGCCGAGCACCAGGTCACGCAGGTCCTCGGCGGGGGTGGTGAGCCAGAGCTGCCGGTAACCCCTCGAGACCGTCGTGGCTGCCTAATCGCCTCGGCGCCGACGGGCGTCGTGGAGGCAAGGGCCGGCAGGCGCCCCAGCGTGGAAGTAAGAAGCCCCGCGGTGGCGGCGCGGCCGAACAGAACAAGGAGCTCGCGGCGTTCCACTGCCTCGTCGAGTGTCCCACATTGAGGCCCGCCGCAAGACCCCGTGGTGTCGGTCGAGGCCAGGAGCCGCAGCTCCAGACGGTACCGGCGCTGCCGCAGCGGCGCGTTGAAATGGCTCCCGGGGGCGGCTCGGCGAGATTTCTTCCCACACTGCCCCCCGACCCGTACTAGCCCGGTGTCGAAGGAATAGGTTTGCAAGGCTGTGGGTCGGGGCAGGGCGTGTGCTTGTGTGGGGTTCGTGCTCTGCCTCGCGCTCGGTGGCTGTGCCGGGACGGGCCCCCATGTCATGGTACCCGCCGCCCCCATCGCTGCAGCGACGGGCGCCGCCCTGGTCGACCCGGGGTCCTTCGATCCGCCGCCGGACGGACCAGCACCAGAGGCACCCGATGTGGTCCCCGATGGTGGCGGCGCCGCGGCGCCCGTCCCGAGGGCGGCCGGTGGTGGAGGGCCGAATGGCCAACGCCCCGACCGCCGAGTCGCCGATATCCCGGGCAGCGGTGTGGGCCCGGGCGACAAGGTCGTCGCCCTCACGTTCGACGATGGCCCCGACCCGATCTTCACGCCGCAGGTGCTCGACCTGCTGGCGCAGCACCGGGCGCCAGCGACGTTCTTCATGATCGGCTGGGAGGCTGCAGCGTCGCCGGACCTGGTGAAGCGCATCGCGGGCGGGGGCAACGGGGTCGCCAGCCACACCTGGAGCCACGCCGACCTCACCCGCCAGAGCGACGCAGGGCTCAGGCTTCAGGTCGACAAGACGGCGGCGCTGCTGTCGTCGCTCACCGGCTCGAATGTGACCTGCATCCGGCCCCCCCAAGGTCATGTGAACCCAGGCCTGGTGCGCAGGCTCTCGGACCGGGGCATGACCACGGTCCTGTGGAGCAGCGACACCCGGGACTGGACGCGCCCCGGAACGGAGACCATCGTCCGGAGGGCCCTGGCAGGCGTCTCCCCGGGGACGATCATCCTCCTGCACGACGGTGGGGGAGACCGCCGCCAGACGCTCGAGGCCCTGCCGAGGATCATCGACGGCATTCGTTCCCAGGGGTACCGGCTGGTCCCCATCTGCCGGTGAGCGGCTGGCGAACGTGGGCCAACCGGAACGGGCCCAAGGGAAACCGACGGAAACTTCGCGAGGGCGTAACAGGTGTGAAATGAAGAAGAAATCTTCGACAACTACCCTGGGGTCCCCCCCCCACACGCCACGAGGAAGAAGGAGGCAGTATGCCCAGGTGCCCACTCTGCGGATCAGCCCACATCGTTGTCACCTTCCGCCCGCAGCGTCGGGGTCACTGCTTCGGTTGCGACCTCCAGTGGGGGCTTGACGGCGGAGGGTCCGCCGCAGCGGCGCAGGCCGACCCTTCCTCGACGGATACCTCGGGAGCCCCGGCCTCGGACTGAGCTCCCGCCCGGCGCCACCGCCCGCCCCCCGGTCTTCCGAAGAAATTCGATACCGGGGGGTTGCTTTTTGTGGAGCGTCGTTTTAATCTACCGAAACGCTACGTAGCGGTTTCGAATCAGATTTCAAGGCCCCAAGGGTTCCACGAGCCCACACGCTCCAGGCTGGGGATCACTTGGTGGGGGATGGGAGGAGGGTGGACGTGCAACAAGTCGAAGCGCAACGAGCGGAGGGGTATGACCGGCGGTGGTGGATCCTCGCGGTCCTGTGCCTCAGCTTGCTCATCATCGTCATGGACAACACGATTCTCAATGTGGCGCTGCCCACCCTGGTTCGCAAGCTCAAGGCATCCGAGAGCCAGCTGCAGTGGATGGTGGACTCCTACACGCTGCTGTTCGCTGGGCTGCTGCTCACCATGGGCAACCTCGGCGACAAATTCGGACGGCGCTCGACGCTGGGTATCGGGCTCGCGATTTTCGCAGTCGGCTCGGCGATGTCCTCGTTCGCAGGCTCGCCGGGGCAGCTCATCGCCACCCGGGCGGTCATGGGCGTCGGGGCGGCCCTGATCATGCCCGCGACGCTGTCCATCCTCACGAACGTGTTCCCGCCCGAGGAGCGGGCCAAGGCCATCGGTATCTGGGCGGGCATCTCGGGCGTGGCCATCGCCCTCGGCCCGGTCATCGGTGGCTTCCTGCTGGTCCACTACTGGTGGGGCTCGATCTTCCTCATCAACGTCCCGGTGTGCATCCTGGCCCTGGTCGTTGGCCGGATGATCATCCCGAACAGCCGGGACCTCGACGCCCAGCGCCTCGACCCGGTCGGTGCCGGCCTTTCGATCGTCGGCCTGGTGGCCCTCGTCTACGGCATCATCGAGGCCCCGGGCAAGGGTTGGAGCTCGCCCTCCATCATCGGTTCGCTCGCAGTGGCGGCGGTCGTCCTGACCTCCTTCGTGCTCTGGGAGCTGCACAGCGACCACCCGATGTTGAACGTGCAGTTCTTCAAGAACCCCAGGTTCACGGCAGCGAACATGTCGATCACGCTGGTGTTCTTCGCCCTGTTCGGATCCATCTTCTTCCTCACCCAGTACCTGCAGTTCGTGCTCGGCTACACGGCGCTGCAGGCGGGCCTGCGGCTGGCGCCGATGGCGCTCGTCCTGATGGTCGTGGCGCCGTTGGCCGGGCAGCTCGTCGCCAAGGTGGGCACGAAGGCCATGGTGGCCGCGGGCATGGCGATCGGTGCCGGCGGCCTGTGGTACCTGTCGCAGACCGCGCCGGCGTCCGGCTACTGGCACGTGCTCGGGGGCCTGGTGATCATCGCGGCAGGGCTGTCCATGTCGATGGTGCCGGCCACGGAGTCGATCATGGGCTCGCTCCCGCCAGGCAAGGCGGGCGTCGGCTCGGCCATGAACGACACGACCCGGGAGGTCGGCGGTGCCCTCGGGGTCGCCATCCTCGGGACCGTGCTGACATCGCACTACTCGACGGCGATCGCCAAGGCCTTCGGTGCCCTGCCGGCGCCGCTGGTGGCGGCCGCCAAGAGCTCCGTCGGCGGGGCCATCGCCGTGGGTCAGTCGATCGGCGGCCAGGCCGGCCAGGCGCTCGTCGCGGTGGCGAAGTCGACGTTCATCACCTCCATGGGCTCGAGCCTCAAGATCGCAGCGATCGTCGCCCTTGGCGGGTCGGTCATCTCGGCGATCTGGCTGCCGAACCGGCCTCGCCACGAGGGGGGACACCAGGCCGCGAGGGATGCGGAGCTGGAGCCCGTCGGCACGGAGGCAGCGATGGTGGAAGAGCTGGCCGCGGAGGAGTTCGCCGCCGGGGGCGTCGAACCGTGAGCAGCGGCTCCTCACCGACCGGAGTAGACGTAGGGGCCGCCCCGGCGCATCGCGCGCCGGGGCGGCCTCGCAGCATCGAGGCGGACCGTGCGATCATCGAGGCCATCGTCGACCTGCTGGTCGACCGGGGCTACCGCGAGGTCACCATCGAGGGGGTAGCCGCACGGGCCGGGGTTGCCAAGACCACGATCTACCGCCGCTGGCCCAGCAAGGCCGACATGGTGGTGGAGGCGATCACGGCCTGCAAGAAGGACTGCCTGGTCCAGGAGGTCGCCTGCCCGACCGACACCGTTGCCTGCATGCTCGTCCGGATGCTCTCGACGCTCGCCTGCTCGAAGATCGCCAAGATCCTCACCGGGCTCGCCGTGGAGATGGCCCACAACGAAGAACTGGCGGTGGCGGTGCGGGAAGGGCTGCTGAAGCCGAACCGGGAGGTGGTCATGCACCTCCTGCAGCGTGGGGTCGACACCGGCGAGTTCCGCCCGGACGCCAATCTCGGCCTGGTCGCCGACGTCCTCGTCGGACCGGTGTTCTTCCGCCTGCTCATGAGCGGCGACGAGGTCACGCCGGACCTCGCCACCGAGACGGTGGACCTCGTGCTGCGGGGCATCTCCGCCTGAGGCGGTTCGTCCGGGCTACAGGGCGGCGATCTTGGGGATGACCTCCCTGCCCACGATCTCGATGGGGTCGATCCGCTCCACGCCTCGCAGGGCGCCGATCGCGCCATCGGCTCCGGCCTCCGCGAGCGCAGCAAGCTCGTCGATCACCTGTGGCACTCGCTCGCCGTTGTCGCCCACGTCCATGACGTAGTAGACGGTCTTCTCGATGGTGTCGAAGTCGCGGCCCACCGCGTCGCAGTGGCGCCGCAAGACCTCCAGCTTGGCCCGGAGCTCGTCCGGACCGGTGAAGAAGTTGCAGGCGTAGGCGTAGAGGGCCACCAGGCGCAGCGTCTTCCGTTCGCCGCCCCCGCCGATCAGGATGCGCGGCCGGGGGATGGACAGCGTCTTTGGCGAGCTCAGCGTGCGGCCGAGGTGGTAGTGCTTGCCCTCGAACGGCCCTTCGTCGCCGCTCCACATCTGGAGGATGATCTTCAGGGTCTCCTCGAGGCGTTCGAAGCGCTCCGACACGGGCGGGAACGGCACGCCGAGCCCGGCGTGCTCCTCCTCGTTCCAGGCGGCGCCGATGCCGAGCCACGCCCGCCCACCGGACAGCACGTCAAGCGTGCTCACGGTCTTGGCAAGGATGCCCGGGTGCCGGTAGGTGACCCCGGTCACGAGGGTCCCCAAACCGGCGGTCTGGGTGTGGGCGGCGAGGAGGCCGAGCGTGGTGTAGGCCTCGAGCATCGGCTCCTCGGTTGCGCCGATGCTCCGGATCTGGAAGAAGTGGTCCATCACCCAGATGGAGTCGTAGCCGACGCCGTCTGCCGTCCGCCCGATCTGGGCGAGGGTGGGCCCGATCTCCGCCTCGCCGCCGGGCCACGTGAACGAGGGAATCTGCAGTCCCAGCTTCATGGTCGCCTCCCTTGTGGTGCCCCCCGAATCAGTCTACCTACCGCTCGTCCCCGACAATCCGGCTGTTGTCGGTTACGCTCGGCCTGATGGCAAGCGAGCAGACCCCGGAGCGGAGATCGCCAGCGCCCCGCACGGTCGTGGCGGCCGGGATGGTGATACCGCTGATCCTGGTGCTCGTCGTGACCTTGGCCCGCCAGGGCACCAAGCCAACCCGCCGGCCGACCGTCGTGGCCACCACGTCGTCGCCGTCGCCTACGGGAACGACCACGGTCACACCGTCGGCGTCCCCCGGCGACACGCTGTCACCCAGTGAGTCTCCGTCGTCGACGGCACCGGTCGCGGCGCCGACGGGGTCCGCCTCGGAAGGGGCCCCCGCAAGCTCGCTGGGGCCACCCGCGGCGGGCGACCCCGTGCCCGCCGTCTCCACGATCGTCTACGTCAATGGTCCGGCGACGATCCAGGTCTACGGTGCCGCCGACGCGGGGAAGCCGGGAACGAGGCTGCCGGGCCACAACAGCATCGACCAGCCCTCGGCCTTCCTCGTGCTGGACCAGCAGCCGGGCTGGTTCCACGTCCTGCTCCCTGTCAAGCCCAATGGATCGAGCGGATGGCTGAAGGCGTCGGATGTCCAGGTCGCGACGACGAACCACTACCTGCGGGTGACGGTCTCGCAGTTCCGCATCGATGACTACGTCGACGGTACATGGCAGGCCGGGTACCGGGTGGCGGTGGGCAAGCCGAGCACGCCGACACCCACCGGCCTGTACTACATCCTGGCCAGCCAGGCCGTGAGCCAGGCTCCGTACACGCCGGGCATCTTCGCCCTGTCGGGTTTTGCCCCCCAGCCGATCCCCGGCTTCCTGGGGGCCACGCTCGGCCTCCACGGGTGGACGGACTCGAGCGTCATCGGCACCCGTGCCTCCAACGGCTGCATCCGGCTTGCCTCGAAAGACATGGACCCCTTGCTGCACTCGCTGCTGCTCGGCACGCCGGTGGATATCGTCGCCTGAGGCAGGCCCGCAAAAAACAGGCCCGCCGGCTGGAAGCCGGCGGGTCGTGTGCCTCGTGACCAGCCTCTATGCGGTGACTTCGCTGGCGCGTCGTGGGTACGAGTGGCGACCCATGCGCTCGCCCTCTTCGAGGGTCTCGACGGAGATGTGGTGAGGGACGGTCTGGGTCTCGGCGTTCGCCCCGACCTTGGCGAAATCGATGTTGCTGTAGTGCGAGGCTGTCGCGGGGGCCGCGGTGTCCGGTGCCATGGTGCATCTCCTTCACTGTTTCGAAACGAGACGATCTCGTTTCGTTACTCGGCTTACCATGAATAGCTTCTAATACGGACGGGTTCCGTATCGGATATCATCGCTCCGGAGGTTCGTGCATGTCCGATCGTGCCCATTTGGAGGGTTCCAGCCCCTCGCACCGCCCCCCGGGGCGTCCCCGCAGCCCCACGGCGGAGCGCGCCATCCTGGATGCCACCCTTAAGTTGTTGGCCTCCGAGGGCTTCGAGCGCCTGACCGTCGAGGGTGTCGCCACGGCCGCCGGGGTGGGCAAGGCCACGATCTACCGCAGATGGTCGTCGAAGCTGGCGCTCGTGCTTGCCGCGGTCGGTGAGCTCTCGGCTCACCCGCTGCCGGAGCTGACGACCGGCCGGACGCGAGATGATCTCGTCAGCCTGCTGCGCCACATCATCGAAGCCTTGACCGGGACCATCGCCGGGCGCATCCTCCCGGACCTGGTCGCCGAATCCGCCCGCAGTCCCGAGTTGCTCGGCCTGCTGCACGACTTCTGGATCTCGAGGCGGGCGCTGATGCTGGCGGTCCTGCGTCGGGGATCGGCGCAGGGCGATCTCCCGGACGACGTCGATCACGAGCTGATCGCGGACCTCCTCTACGGCCCCGTCCACTACCGGTTCCTGATCAGCGCCGCGCCTGTCGACCCCCAATTGGCGGAACAGCTCGTGGACACCGTGATGGGGCAGTGGGGCCTCTCGGCCGGCCGGGGAAGCAGGGTGGAACCGCTGCACCGGTGAGCAACGACGTGGTTGACCTCCTGTTCGCGGCAGCGCGGACGGCCCTGGAGCGGGGGGAGTCGTTCCCCGCCCAGTTCGTGATCCCTGTGGGAGAGCGGCGGTGGCGTGTCGCGGCCCACGACCTGGTGGCCACCGGGCAGAACGACTTCGGCATCCCACCCAAGGCCTTCTCGCACGGG
This sequence comes from Actinomycetota bacterium, assembly GCA_035636055.1. Classification (GTDB taxonomy): domain Bacteria; phylum Actinomycetota; class CADDZG01; order JAHWKV01; family JAOPZY01; genus JAOPZY01. Next base: position 9,364 of record DASPZW010000354.1, on the reverse strand, counting down.
GCGGTGGGCATGCTCGTCGCGGCGCTGGGGGCGCAGGAATGCTACGCGGCTGAAGCGGTGGGTGCCGGCTCGGGGCCGGTCCTCGTGCCGGAGCTCGACCGGGCCGGCGAGAATGCCTTCAGGCAGGCAGTGGTCGTGACGGTGTTCGCAAAGGATCGCCTCGAGGTCCACGTGCTCCCGTGTGGCAAGGACGGCGAGGGGGCAGTGCGCTGGAGCGAGCCGACGGTGCGCTCCACCACCGAGCCAGGACCGCTCGGGGCGGCCCTGCCCCTGTGGCGGGCACTCAACCGGGAGCCCACGGCCCTTCCTCCCGCGGATGGCCTCATCGAGGACATGGTCGACAGCGGGTTCGTGGTGGTCGTCGAGGACTGAGGCCGCGGCCTGTCTGCTCACCATCGGTACGCACGCGGCGTTGATTGTCTGGTCCGACGGGGGTAGGCTCTACGAGAATCTGGTCCTGGTCCCCGACCGATTCGGTACGCAGGGGAGCAGGCTGGAGGCCGCCGGACCCCCCCACCCGGTCTAGGACTTCGCTTTCTTTGTCGGCTGCGCCGCGACGCAAGGGCGCGATGGGTAAGGGGGGAACGGCATGCTCGTGTGTCCTGCATGTGGGTCGGGATGGATCGTCGTCGGGTTGCCGCTTCGCGGCACCCTCAGTTGCCTGACCTGCCAAAACCGGTGGACGTGTAGCGCGGCGAGCCTGCGCAGGAGCCAGCGGGAGTGGTACGACCGCTACCTGGACGGTGCTCCGGAGCCGGGGAATCCAGAACCACCCTTGCCGTTCCCTGGGGTCACGCCGCCGAGCCCGGGGCCTGTGCAATGAAGGACATCACGGCCGGCCCGGCCCAGGACCAGAGGTCCCTGCCGGGCAGCGCTGACCCCGGCGACGGATGTCCGGCGGTCATGCAGGAGCCGCAACCCGTGGCGCCGATCGAGCGCGTGATCGAAGTCGCCCGAGCCAGGGCTTCCGATGCCTGGGCGGAGCGGCGAGGGTTCACTGCTCGCTCCCTCGAGCCGGTGGTGGCCCGCGGGAACGACGCCGCCGTCCACGTTGGCTGCCCCGGCGTGCAGGGCCTGTCCGCCCAGGAGGTGGCCGGCAGCATGCGGGGCCGGCACCACGACCACACCGTCTACGAGTCGATCGAAGAGGCAGCGCTGGCACTCCAGGACTTCCTCTTCGCCCACCAGAACCGGCTGGCGAGGGGTCGGAAGCTCGGCGGCTGTGCCACCACGCGGCCACTGCCGGTGTGGAGGCTGCACCGAGGCTCCGTCGACCAGGGCTCGTCCCGCCGCGTGGAGATCGACCTGGATCTTGGCGAGACCCTGTACCTTGGGCGCGGGCCGGTGCCACACTAGGCTGTCGTCGAAGTCCTTTTTGCGAGAATGTGGCGGCCCGTGGATACCCGAGCAGCGACCCGTCCCGAGAAGGTAGACAGGGACGACCTCAGTCGCCTCGACCTGCTGGTCTTCGGCGCCTGCGGGCTGATCGGCCTGGGCCTCGTCCTCCTGGCGGCATTCGGGGTCTATCCCTTCGCGGGCGTCGTGGTTGCCTACGTGCTGGGATACCTGCTCGAGGCGGCCGCGCACGGCCTCGCCGTCGCGCTGCTCGTTGCGGCGGTCATCGAGGCCCGCCATCCGAGGTGGACGTTCCTCGGGACGGGTGAGTACGTCCTGATGGCCGTGGTCACGCTGGCCCTCCTCGTGGGTCTGTTCTTCCAGGACCGCTGGGTCATCCACGTCGGGTTGGGGCCCGTGGCCACCTGGGGCTACTTCCTCTCCGCCGCCATCGGGTCCGTTGTCATGGCCGTCCTGACCTACCTCGTCATGCGGCCCGGCGGCTTCGAGGGCTCGACCGAGTTCATGAGCCTCCACGTGCTCGCCGGCCTCGTCGGTCTGGCCATCGGGGCCGGCCTCATGGCGGGGACGATCGGCATCCTTGCGTGGTACCGGCAGGCCAACCTGCCGAAGGCGTCCATCTCGATCCCGGTCGTCCACGGTATCGCGGGCAGCTACGTAGCCCTCGGCGACTCCTACTCCGCTGGGGAGGGGCTGCAGCCGTTCGACGCCGGGACCGGCGACATCCTGTCGGGCGGCACCGGGTGCGACCGCTCCCGGCAGGCCTACTCGCAGCTGCTCGTGTTCGAACCGCCCCTGCCGGGCGTGCAGTTCCCGGCGTGCTCGGGGGCCATCATCCCGGACATCTACACGGCGTTCCACAAGTACCCCAAGGGCCGGCCCCCGGTGACCGTCGGGCCCCAGGTCGACGGCGCCGTCCACCCCGACGTCGGCCTCGTGACCCTCACCATCGGAGGCAACGACGCCCTGTTCTCGGACATCGTGCAGCGGTGCTTCGAAATGTCGAACTGCATGAAGCGCCAGTTCGTCTCGCCCCAGCCTCTCTTCGAGCATCCGACGATGACCTGGCCCCCCTCCCAGCCCCTGCAGACGTGGGGCCCGGCGGCGGTGCAGATCGTCAGCCAGCGGGCCGCCACTCTCTACGCGAAGCTGCGCCAGACCTTCCCCAACGCGAGGATCGTGGCGCTCGGGTACCCGTACCTGTTCCCCGGGGGCCGGGCGGGTTTACAGCCGAACGACTGCGCCAGCATGCTGCGGCGCTACAGCCTGGTTGAGCGCACGGGGATCCGGACGGTGGCCGACCAGTTCAACAACGCGCTCTACGAGCAAGCCGTCGCCGCCCACATCGAGTTCGTGTCGCCGGTCGCGGTGTGGGACGGCCACGAACCCTGTGGCACGAAGGGTCAGTACGTGAACTCGATCAAGCCCATCCTCAACGTCTCGAACCCGGTCGACGGCGGCTCGTTCCACCCGACCGCGGACGGCCAGCGCCAGCTGGCTGCGCTCGTCGCCTGCTACCTCAACCTCAACCCCCAACCCCCCAACGCCTTCGCCGATGGCCATGCACGCCCCATCTCGGTGACGGGGATCGTGGAGCCCTCGGCACTGGGCCTGGTGAACGCCCCCGGCTCCAAGGGGGCGCCGCTCAACTGCGCCGCCGGCTGACCCAGACCCATGAACGCACGTCCGTGCCGGGAGCGCCTACTTTCCTCCAAAAGGTGCGCTATCCGCACTTTTTGGAGGAAACTCACTTCCCTCAAATCCTCCTAACCTCGCGTGCCCGTTGGTTCGGAACTCGTGGCCCGACAGGCGGCGGCTCGCTCGAGCAGCAGGGTGCGCTCGCGGCGGTTGCGCGTGAGGGATGCCGCCCGCTCGAACTCGGCACGGGCCTCCTCACGGCGCCCCAGCTTGGCGAGGAGGTCGCCCCGTACGCTCGGGAGGAGGTGGTAGGACTTGAGCGTCGGCTCGGAGACCAGCTGATCGACGACCTCGAGGCCCGCGGCCGGCCCGAACGCCATCGAGAGCGCGACCGCGCGATTCAGCTCCACCACCGGTGACGGGGCCAGCTCGGCGAGCGCGTCGTACAGGGCCGCCATGCGTGCCCAGTCCGTTGCTTGCGCCGAGGTGGCCCGTGCGTGGCAGGCGGCGATCGCCGCCTGCAGCCCGTAGGGTCCGTGCGCCTTGCCGAGGGCCTCGGCACGCTCCAGCGCGGCCAGGCCACGGCGGATCAGGACGTGATCCCAGCGGGCGCGATTCTGCTCGAGCAGCAGGATGGGTTCTCCCGACGGGCCGACCCGCGCCCTCAGGCGCGACGCGTGGATCTCCATGAGGGCGACGAGGCCGTGGACCTCCGGGTCCTTCGGGGCGAGTTCGGCGAGGATCCGTCCCAGCCGGAGCGCCTCCTCGCAGAGCACGGGGCGGACCCAGTCCTCCCCGGCCGTCGGCGAATAGCCCTCGTTGAAGATGAGGTAGAGCACGTCCAGCACCGACGACAGCCGGTCGGCCCGATCGGCAGCGCTCGGGACCTCGAACGGGACGCGGGCTTCGGCAAGCGTGCGCTTGGCCCGGACGATGCGCTGCGCCACCGTCGGTTCGGGGACGAGGAACGCCCGCGCGATCTCCTCGGTCGTGAGGCCTCCCAACAGGCGCAGCGTCAGCGCGAGCCGTGCCTCGGGGGAGAGCACGGGATGGCAGGACACGAACATGAGCCGCAGGAGGTCGTCGCCCACGTCGTCGTCGATCACGGCGTCGAGGTCCGGGACGGCCGCATGCTCCTGGGCTCGGAGTTCTTGGCCGAGCTGCTCCTGCTTGCGCTCGAACAGCTTGTTCCGGCGCAGCCGGTCGATCGCGCGGTGCTTCGCGGTGGCCGTGAGCCAGGCGCCCGGGTTGTCCGGGACGCCCGACTCCGGCCACTGCTCGAGTGCGGCGACGAGCGCGTCCTGTGCGAGCTCCTCGGCGACGCCGACGTCGCCGACGATCCTCGCCGCGCGGGCGATGACCTTGGCCGACTCGATCCTCCAGACCGCGTCGATGACGCGGTGGGCATCCGAGCTCGTCAAGCGCCTACGGGTTGCCGGCCCTCGCCTGCAGCTCGTCGCGCAGCTCCTGCTCGCGAGCGGCGTCCTCCGGGGGGAAGATCTCGGGCGGGAAGTCCGTTACCTCGAAGACCTGCCGAACCTCGATCTCGCCTTCGGTGTCCGGGCCGAACGGGGCGGGGGACCGCCTGGCCCATTCGATCGCCTCCTCCTTCGACTTCACCTGGATGAGCCAGTAGCCGGCGATCAGTTCCTTCGCCTCGGCGAAGGGACCGTCGGTCACGGTGCGCTTGCCTCCGGAGAACTTGACGCGGGCGCCCTTCGAGCTGGCCTGCAGCCCCTCGGCGGCGAGCAGCACGCCCGCCTTCATCATCTCCTCGGCGTACGTCCCCATCTCGGCGATGAGCTCCGCGCTGGGGAGAACGCCCGACTCGCTCTCGCTGTTCGCCCTGACCATGAGCATGAATCGCATCGTGGTGCCTCCTTCCCTGAAACCGGGCCCCCGACGCAGCCGGCGGGGTCTCAACCTGGCTCTACCCAAGACGTCGAACGAGGGCCGGCCCGATCGACAAGCCGGACGATCTTTTCTTGCTCCCGGGTCCCGGGATCAGGTCGGGAGTCAGGTCGAGGGTCACGTCGGGGGTCAGGTGTGCCTCGACACAAGTGAGGTAGTTTTTCTTTGCATAGCGCAGGCTTCTTACCACACTTCCATCCCCCGGGAGGTGCCCTTATTGGACGACTGGCCGGCTCTTCCGTACGAAGAATGGCGCGACACCCTCGCCACGCTGCACATGTACACCCAGGTGGTGGGCAAGCTGCGGGTTGCCCAGTCGCCGTTCGAAGCACAGTGGGCCAACACCGGCCTCTACCTCACCCCTCGCGGTCTGACCACGTCGGCGATTCCCTACGGCCTCGCAAGCTTCGACGCCGAATTCGACTTCGTCGATCACGCCCTCGTCCTGCGTGCCAGCGACGGCGGCGTGGAGCGCATCGCGCTCGCTGGTCAGGACGTCGCCGACTTCTACCAGCAGGTGATGGACGCGCTCAAGCGTCTGGGCATGCCGGTGACGATCACGGTGCTGCCCCAGGAGGTGCCGGACCCCATCCCCTTCCCCGAGGATCGGCAGCATCACACCTACGACCCGGTCTCCGCCCGGCGTTTCTGGGAGGTCCTGTCGCGCATCGACACCGTCATGAAGCGCTACCGGGCACGCTTCTGGGGCAAGACGTCGCCGGTGCACTTCTTCTGGGGCTCGTTCGACCTGGCGAACACCCGCTTCTCCGGCCGTCCCGCCGAGCCGCCACCCGAGGCAGGGACGATCATGCGCTACGCGGAGGACGCCGAGCAGATCTCCGTCGGGTTCTGGGCGGGTGACGAGCGGAACCGGTTCCCGGCCTTCTACGCCTACGCCTACCCCAGGCCCGACGGCTGCGATGGGGTTGTGTGCCGGCCGGAGGCGGCATTGTGGGCGGATGCGGCGGGGCTCTTCCTGCTGCCCTACGACGCGGTACGAACCGCTCCTGACCCGGCGGCAGCCATGACCGAGTTCTTCGAGAGCACGTACGACGCCTGCGCCGCCCTCTTGGGCTGGCCGGACGATCTCGTCGACCATCCCCGGCCCGGCGCCTGAGGGCCCCGGGCAACCCAATCACTCAGGAACGATCGCACAGCGCACGGCAGCCCGTGGGCGGCGTCTGAAGGTGGTCGTGCGGGTGGGCAGCCCCCTGCACAACTTCCTGCGCAACGCGGAGCCCGGCACCGCCTGGGTGGGCCCCACGTTGCTTGCAGTCCACCGCCTGGTAGGCCAGCGCCCCATGTTCAAACGAACGTCGAGCCACAACGTGCAGAAGTGCTCTGTTTGGTCAACGTTGCTTGGGGCATGGTTGCTTCCTTACGCAGTTCGCTCGCTGGTGGTGGACTGGCTGGCGTTGTTCGGGACCACGCCAGCGGGTCCGTCGAAGAACTCCACCAGCACCGGGGCGATGGCCTGTGCCTTCACCAAGTGGGTCTGCCCCTGAAGGGTGCGGTGCTGGGCGCCAGGCAGGAGGTCCGCGAGGGCTCGCATGGCGTTGGCCATCCACGCCGGGCTCTCCCCGCCGGCGGCCACGAGCACCGGCATCGTGACCGCCCCCCAGCGCTGCGCGGGCAGCGGACTGCCGGATCCGGTGTCGCCCAGGACCCGGAAGTCGTAGGGGAGCGTGTGGGCAACGGCCTTGAGCTTCTTCCATGCCGGCGTGAGGCGCATCATCGTGACGGCGATGGCCGGCGCTCCCGCGGTCTTCATGAAGACCTTGAGGGCGTCACCTCGGCGATCTGCCGCAATGAGGCCGTCCATGCGTGCAAGGTAATCAGCCGGGCGCGCCGGGTGCGTGTCGTCGACGATGAACGGTGCCTCATACAGGGCCAGCTTCGTGATGCCTGTGAGGCGATTCGCCGCCTCGAGGGCGAGCGCCGCTCCCGAGGAGATGCCGTACGCGTACGCCGACCCGCCGACCTCGGCGATGAGCGCTTCGATGTCCTCGACCTCACGCTCGACGGCGTAGGGCTGCGTCTCCCCACTCTCGCCCCGACCGCGACGGTCGTAGGTGATCACGGTGAACGACGGGGCCAACGCGGCTGCCAGCTTGCCGCTCGGCCCGAACCCTCGGTGGCACAGCGCTCCGTCGACCAGGAGCAGCGGCTGGCCGGCGCCGACCATCTGGTAGGCGATGGACGTTCCATCCTTCGAAATGACGGTCTGGGTCATCGTGCTCTCCTTTCCCTTGATCCCCGTTCTTCGGGGTCCCGTTTTTTTTGAGCCCCCTGCCGCTGGCATGAGCCTTCACTCAAATGAGACGCCGATGCCCATGGCGACTCATCGGTCCTTCCCCGCCTTTTTTGGATCGGATCCCGACCTGGTGCGGGAGACGGCGACCAGGACCCCGGGCTCGCGCCCGACGCTGTGTAGCGCGCGCAGCGACAGGCCGGTCAGGCAAAGGGTGGCCCCGACTCGGAACCGCTGGCGGAGACCGCTGCTCCCCTCCAGCACCACGTCGCCGGCGTGGAGGACGACGAGGGCATCGAGCCAGTCGGCATCGTCGTAGCAACGGCTCTCCCCGGGCTCGACGGTGATCACCACACGCTCGAATCCCGGTGGGAGGCGGCGCTCCAGCAGCGAGAGCGGTTCCCAGCCCTCGAAGGTCGCCCGTTTCCGCCACGCCCGCAGGAACGTCTCCTGAACCCGGTCCTCCGCTCCCTCGAGCGAGCCGAGCATCCGGTAGCAGTGCACGTGCAACTCGGGCCGGTACCGCTGCGCGAGCCGAGCGAACGCCAGGTCGTCGCCCCCGGTGGCGGCAGCAACGATGGCGTCGATGTCGGCCTCTTGCATGTGCTGCCTCCGATCACCCAGGTCCGCCGACAAGGACTGCATCACTGAGTGAGGCGCCGTCCGGCGCCCGGACTCATCGGTCGGGGGGAGCGTTTGATGGGGTCCGGGGCCTCGGATTCATGCCGATGCTCACTCAGCGTGGTCGATGAACCCCTCGACCACGTCTTTCGCTCTGGGTTTCCTGAGATCCACAAACTTCTTTGAGTACCAGACGTCGTAGAGCAACGGTCTTTACTCAAAGAAGAATTCGGGTGCCCCTCAGGCCGCAACGGGTCCCCACGCAGCGTGACGAGTCCACAGAGGTAGGGGTGCCCGGGGGCGGTCGCCCGGTCGCCCTTGTCTGGATGTGGTCCCCTTCCCCCAAGTCCGCCGGATTGGCACCACGGATGCACTGCTGGGCGGGCGCGTCCGGTCCTACGTCGAGAAGGGCAACCTGGTCCCCGACGACACGAGGGTTTCATACTGTTTCCTGTAGCCCTTGCATGGCCTCATGAAAGGAACCCACGGGCTCGATGCCACACGTCACGTGCAGCCCAATCATGATCATCGGAACCGAGCGTTCCGGCTCCAACCTTCTCCGTCTCGTCTTGAACTCCCATTCGCGAATCGCGATTCCCCACCCTCCGCACTTCATGCGATACCTGGCGCCCATCGCCGCCTCCTACGGCGACCTCGCGGAGGAAGGCAACAGGCGGGCTCTCGTCCGCGACGCGCTGAAGCTGCTCCACGCACATATTCATCCTTGGGAGCACGAAATCAGCGAGGAACGGGTCGTTGTCGAGGCACAACCCAGCTTGTTCGGGGTGGTAGCTGCAATTTACGACCAATACCGAAGGGCGGAGGCCAAGGCTAGGTGGGGGTGCAAGAGCACGTTCATGGTGGATCACGTAGCCGAGGTCCTTTCCCTCTATCCGGCTGCACAATTCATCTGGCTCGTGCGAGATCCACGCGACGTCGCCTCCTCAGCGAAGCGCTCTGTCTTCGGCCCCTGCCATCCCTACCTGACTGCAAGGCTATGGGTATCTCAGCAGGCGCGCGGGCTGGCGGCGCTCGACGCTCACGGACCAGACGTGATCCATCTCCTCCGGTACGAGGACCTCGTTTCGAGCCCAGAGCGATCCGTTGCTCAAGTCTCTGACTTTCTCGGAGAGCGCCTGGAACCCACGATGCTGGAGCATCACCGTTCAGACGCAGCGCGGCGGACGGCGAGCCTGTGCGAATCCTGGAGAAACACCGATCAGCCCATCACCACCCGACAAGTTGGTCGCTACCAGGTCGGTCTCTCAACCGTCGAACGGTTGCAAGTAGAACAGCAGGCTGGTCACCTCATGGCTCGGTTCGGCTACGTCGTCGACGAACCCTTCCGGCAAACAGCTCTGCCGTCCCTGGTAGCAGTCCGGTCTCGTGACCTCTTGTTGCGCGCCCGGGTCGAGGTCCAATCGATGCAGAGTGACAGGAATCATCGACGACGGTGGCTTCGATACTGGACAGTGGAGTGGCTCCGGATCAAGGGTCGGGTGAGGCTCGTAGCCAAGCGGGCAACTCGGTCCCCGGGTGGCGACTAGGGCCGCTGGCCCACCGCGACGACGAAGAGCATGCGATCCA
>DASPZW010000353.1:0-6302 GCA_035636055.1 Actinomycetota bacterium | reverse complement strand
CCCGGCTACCGGGCCGGCCGGCATGGCAGCAGATCGTGGTCGGTGCCCTGTGCCTTGGCCAGTTCGCTTTCCTCGCCTACAACCCTGCGGGCCAACTCCCCCCGGCGTCGCAGGCGGCCGAGGCCCGGCGGCTCGAAGCCGTGGTGCGGGCGCTGCCCGGCGAGGTGCTCGTGGTGTCCCATCCCTGGGAGGTGACGCTCGCGGGCAAGGGGGACCATGCCCACGCCGGGGCCATCGCCGACGTCGCGAGAAGCCACGACGCACGGCCCCGGGCGGCGGTCGAGGCCAGCATCGCGGCGGCGGTCCGGGCGCAACGCTTCGGCGTCATCGCCTTCGACAACGACCAGGACTACGCAGGCTTCCCCGCCGACCTCGACCGGTGGTACCGGCGGGTGGCGCCGCCGCCCGGCCTCGGCCCCCCCGCCGCCCCGTCCCTGGACACGCCGTTCGTCGGGCACCCCACCCAGTGGTGGGTGGCGAGGCGACTGCCGCACAACCCGATCCCGTAGGATCCCGCACGTCCGACAAAGGAGGGCACGTGGCAACGTTGAAAGCGCTGTTCCTGAACTGCACCCTCAAGCGCTCGCCGGCCATCTCGCACACCGAGGGCCTCGCCCGGAAGGTCGTCGAGTGGTTCGACACGATGGACGTCGAGAGCGAGATGGTGCGCGTCGTCGACTACCACGTGCCGACCGGGACGTCGTCGAACGAGGGTGAGGGCGACGAATGGCCGGTCATCCTCGAGAAGATCCTGGGTGCGGACATCATCGTCATGTGCACGCCGATCTGGTTCGGTGTCCGCTCCAGCGTGTGCCAGCTGGTGATCGAGCGCCTGGACGGCACGTACCAGGAGCGCAACGCCGCCGGCCAGTACCCGCTCTACAACAAGGTGGCGGGCGTCGTGGTGACCGGCAACGAGGACGGCGCCCATTCCGCGGCCGAGACGACGCTGTTCAACATGACGCACCTCGGCTGCACGGTGCCACCGAACGCCGACACCTACTGGGTGGGCGACGCTGGGCCGGGGCCGAGCTACCTCGACGTCGGCCAGGACCACCCCTACACGAAGCGGACCACCCGGTGGATGGCGCACAACGTGGTGCACATGGCCCGCATCCTGAAGGAGAACCCCATCCCGGCCGAGGGCAACACCTTCGCCGAGGAGGAGGAGCACCAGCCGCACGGAGGCTGACGGGGGCCGGCGGCCGGCTGGAGGCAGCAGGTGCCCAGCCGAACGTTGAGCGAAAACGTGCAGGGTTTGGATGGTTTTGGCTCAACGTACACTACAAACTAGCCTCGATGGACCCGGACCTCGACGTACACGCCCTCCAGCGGGATCTCGCGGCCGCCCTCGCCGGGGAGGTGCGCTTCGATGTGGCCACCCGGGCAGCCTACGCCACGGACGCCTCCAACTTCCGGCAGCCACCGATCGGCGTCGTCGTCCCGGCCTCCATCGACGACGTCGTTGCCACGCACCGGGTCTGCCGGGCACACGCTGCCCCCATCCTGCCCCGGGGCTGCGGCACGAGCCTCGCCGGGGCCGCGGTGAACCATGCCGTCGTCATCGACTTCACGAAGCATCTCGACGCGGTGCTGGGCATCGATCCGCAGCGGCGGGTGGCACGGGTGCAGCCCGGCACCGTCAACGACCGGGTGAGCGAGGCCTCGGCGCCGCACGGCTTGCGGTTCGGACCCGACCCGGCCACGCACGCCTGGTGCACGATCGGCGGCAACATCGCCACCAACGCCTGCGGGGTCCACTCCCTGCAGGCGCGGTTCGACGGCGACGGGAGCCGCACCTCCGACAACGTCGCCCGGCTGGAGGTGCTCACCTACGACGGCCTGCGGCTCTGGGTGGGACCGACCACCGAGCCGGAGCTGGAACGTATCATTGCCGGGGGCGGTCGCAGGGGCGACATCTACCGGGATCTGCGCGACCTGCGGGACCGCTACGCCGGCCTCATCCGGAGCCGCTTCCTCCCGATCCCGCGCCGGGTATCGGGCTACAACCTCGACGAACTGCTGCCGGAGCGGGGCTTCAACGTGGCAGCCGCCCTCGCCGGCACAGAAGGCACCTGCGTCACCTTCCTCGAGGCCGACCTGAAGTTGATCCCCCGGCCCTCCGCCCGGAGCCTGCTGGTCGCCGGCTACCCGGACATCCTCGGGGCGGCCGGCCACGTGATGGAGATCCTGGAGGCCCGCCCCATGGGCTGCGAGGCGTTCGACCACCTCCTCTTCGAGAACCAGCAGACTCGCCACCTCCACCCGCGGTCGCTGCCGTTGCTGCCCGCAGGGGACGCCTGGGTGCTCGTCGAGCTCGGTGGGGAGACCGTCGCGGAGTCCGAGGGGAAGGCCCGGGATCTCGCGGACCGCCTGCGCCGCCATGCCAGGCCTCCGGTTGGCGTCGCGCTCTTCGGCGATCCGGCGCAGGTGCGCCGCCTGTGGGAGGTGCGGGAGGCGGGCCTGGCTGCGTCCTCATTCCCGCAAGGGGAGGCGGACCACTACCCGGGCTGGGAGGATGCGGCAGTCGCCCCCGAGGACCTGCCCGGCTACCTCGGCGACCTCCGGGCACTGTTCGACCGGTACGGCTACACCGGCGCCTTCTACGGCCACCTCGGTGACGGGTGCATCCACTCCCGAGCCGACTTCGACCTGCGGACGCCGCCGGGCGTCGCCAGGTACCGGGCGTTCATGGAGGAAGCGGCCGATCTGGTGGTGTCCTACGGGGGGTCGCTGTCCGGCGAGCACGGCGACGGCCAGCAGCGGGGTGAGCTGCTGACCCGGATGTTCGGCGAGGACCTGGTCCGCGCCTTCGGCGAGTTCAAAGCGATCTGGGACCCCGAGGGCAGGATGAACCCCGGCAAGGTGGTCGACCCCCGCCCGCTGGACCGGGACCTGCGGATGGGGCCATCGTACCAACCAGGCCGGCCCGTCGCCCACCTCGCCTACCCGGAGGACGGCGGGGACTTCGCCCACGCGGCGCTGCGATGCGTGGGGGTCGGCAGGTGCCGCCGGCCCGATCCCGACGGGGTCATGTGCCCGAGCTTCGCCGTGACCCGAGACGAGCAGCACTCGACCCGGGGCCGCGCCCGGCTCCTCTTCGAGATGCTGCAGGGCGACGTCGTCACCACCGGGTGGCGCAGCCCCGAGGTCGCCGGCGCCCTCGACCTGTGCCTCGCCTGCAAGGGCTGCACCAGCGAGTGCCCCGTCGGCGTGGACATGCCGTCCTACAAGGCCGAGTTCCTGCACCACCACTACGAGGGCCGGCGGCGGCCCCGGCATGCCTACGCCTTCGGGCTCGTCGACACGGTCGCCCGGGTGGGGTCGAAGCTGCCCGGCCTCGCCAACCTGCTGGGCAGGACCACGGCGCTGAAGCGTGCCGCAGGGATGGCCCCGGAGCGGGCCGTGCCGCCGCTCGCCGCCCCGACGCTCCAGCAGTGGTTTGCCGCCCGTGGGGCCCGTGGGGCCCGAGGGCGCAGGGGCGACGTCAATCCCGGGGGGCCGAGGGTCCTCCTGTGGCCGGACACGTTCAGCAACTACTTCGACACCTCCCCGGCGATCGCGGCGGTCGAGGCGATCGAGGCTGCGGGGTGGCGGGTCCTCATGCCCCGGGGCCACGCCTGTTGCGGCCGGCCCTTGTACGACTACGGGTTCCTGGGCCGCGCCGAACGGTACCTGCGCAGGGTCCTGGCCGCCGTAGGGCCGGCGCTCGCCGAGGGGCTCCCGGTGGTCGGCGTGGAACCGAGCTGCGTTGCGACGTTCCGCCACGAACTCATCCGGGTGCTCCCCCGTGACGACGACGCCCTGGCCCTCAGCCGCCAGGTGGTGCACTTCGGCGAGTTCTTCGAACGCTACGGCATCGAGCCACCACCCGGCGGGCCGCGCCGGGCCCACCTCTGGATCCACTGCCACCAGAAGGCGACCGGCGGCGGTGGCCCCGACCGGCGCCTGCTGGAGGCGATGGGGGCCGAGGTCGTGGCGCTGCCCGGGACCTGCTGCGGCCTCGCCGGCTCGTGGGGCATGGAGGCCGCCCATCACGACCTGTCGATGGCCATCGGGGAACGGGACCTGCTGCCCGCCGTGCGGGCGGCAGGGACGGGCAGCGTCGTGGTGGCCAACGGCTTCTCGTGCCGGATGCAGATCGCGGCAGGCACCGGCCACCGCGCCCTCCACCTGGCCGAGGTGATGGCCGAGGCCCGCCGCGGCGCCGGGGCGAGTTGACGACGAGGAACTTTGAGTACAAGCCGTTGCTCTACACCGGTTTTTACTCACAGAACGTTCGTGGCCCGTCGTCAGGCGGAGCCGAGCCTGCCGGTCCGCAGGTGCGCGCGCCCGAACAGGAATGCCAGGCCGTAGAGCCCGGCGGCGATCAGGCTCAGTGCCCGGTAGCCGACCACGAGGGCCGAGTACTCGAGCGCCCCGCCGAGGATGGCGCCGAGCAGGTTCATGCCGAAGGCCGTCCCCGATGTCGCAACGTCCTTGAAGCGCTGCGAGAACGCAAGGTTGGCGAGGAAGATCGGCGCTGCAGCCAGCGCCACCGCCAGGACGAAACGCAGCGGCGGAGCGAAACGCAGGAGCGTATCCGGCGGCACCGCCCATGCCAGCCCCAACGTGACCAGGAGCCAGAGGTAGAGCCACGCAGGCCGCCGGAAGCTGACCCGGCGTGAGACTTCGACCGCGGCCAGCACCGCGATGAGGACGCCGGCGAACACGAGCGCGTTGACCAGCCAGGTCGTGCCGAAGAGGAGCGCGAACTGCACGACGCTCTTCGTCTCCAGCAGGAGGAAGGCGGCCCCCATGAAGAACAGGTCCGCGTACTGCCGGCCGCGGCGGAGCCTCCCCGCATACAGCCAGACGGCCACGAGGGCGACCGCGAGGATGAGCACGAGGGTCCTCCAGTACAGGCTCGGCACGCCCGGCTGTTTCAGGTACAGGAACGGCGCGTTGTCCGTGGCGGGCTGGGTGAAGCGGGTGCTGGGCGTCCATGTGGTCGGGCACGAGACGGCGCCGGGGCTGTTGCCGGCGAGGAAGAGCGCCTCGTGGCCGAAGTTGCCGACGACCTCGACGCAGGGGGGCCGTCCATAGACCACCTGCAGCGTCGTGGCCAGGCGGTCGACCAGCCAGTCCTCACGGTAGAAGTTGTACATGCCGAAGACGCCATCCGGCTGCAGGAGGGCGTGTACCCGGCTCATCGCCTCCTGGGTGAAGAGGTAGCTCTCCAGCCGGAGCGAGGACTGGCCGGACACGAGCGTCAGGGAATCCGGCAGCGCGAAGACGATCAGGTCGTATCGCTGGTCGGTTCTCTGGATGAACGCCCGCCCGTCGTCGATATGGACGGACACGCGGGGGTCCTGGTACGGATGGCTCGGGTTCAGCCTCCTGCCGAGCTCGTAGATCTGTGGGTCGATCTCCACCGCATCGACGTGGCGTGCACCCTGCGAGAGCGCGATGGCAACGTCGGTGCCGGTACCCGCGCCCACGATGAGGACGTTGTCGAGCTTCAGGTCGGGTGCCCGCTGGTAGGGAAGGAAGTAGATCGGCTCCGTTTCCTTGCGGGTCTGCACCGACGTGATGACCTGGTGCGGGACGCCGTTCACGTAGACACCGACGATCCGGCCGCTCGGCCCCCAGCTCACCTTGTAGTACGGGGACCATTTGGTGTGCGCGGCGCCGGACTCGATGCCCAGGAAGAGCAGGAGCACGGCGATGGCCACGACCTGCAGGAGGCGGAGCGACCGGCCGAGCACGGCGGCGAACCCCACCGAGGCGACGCCGCCCCAGGCGATGGGCGGAGCCTGCGACAGCGAGAGCGCCGTGAAGGCCAGGATGCCGGCGATGCTGCCCAGGATGTCGAGGCGGTAGGCGTCGAGCGGCTTGAACCGCACGAAGGTCTGGGCAACGCCCGAGGCGATCGTGGCCATCACCGCCGCGACGGCGAGGAAGATGATCGGAAGGGTGATCCAGATCGGATGACCCGTCGGTTCGAAGTGGCCGAAGTAAATGATCTGCGTGCTCGAGCGGTCGATCTGCACCGGGTACAGATGGACGTACGCCACCGCCATGGCCAGGAGCGGGGCGGCGAAGGCAAACAGGCTCGTGCCCCGGATCGTCGGACGGAGGAAGCCGAGCCCGATGCCGAGGAAGCTGCCGAGCAGGACGAAGTTGGAGAAGTAGGAGAGGTAGAGGACGTTGGCGCCGGTCCATCGGATCAGGGCCAGCTCCACGAAGAGCATCAGGAAGCTCAGACCGAACAGCCGGACTTTGTCCCCTGTTGCCGGCCGGGTGATCCCCGCCGTCGCCGG
>DASPZW010000352.1:0-4735 GCA_035636055.1 Actinomycetota bacterium | reverse complement strand
CTGCGGGGCGCCGGGCTGAGCGTTTCGGTCTCGGAGGTCGCCGACGCCGGGCGGGCCGCGGGGGAGGTGGGGGCCATGGGGCGGGAGGAGTTCCGGGCGGCCCTGGAGGCCACCCTGCTCAAAGAGCCCGCCCACCGCCTCATCTTCCGCTACCTCTTCGACGTCCACTTCCCGGCCGGCCGGCCCCTGGCCAGCCGGGACGGAGGGCGGCCGACCTCCCAGATGCTCTCGGAGGCCCTCCGCTCGGGGGAGACCCGCCAGATGCAGGACGTGGTGGCCCGCCTGCTCGATCTGGAGGGGCTCGACCCGGAGGGGCGGGTGGGGGAGGAGCACTACGAGTGGCGAGCCCGGCGCAACCTGGACGCGGAAAGGGTCATCGGGGACCTGATCAACGAGGCCGCTGCCGGCAAGGGGTTGACTGCCCTCCAGCGGCGGCTCATCGAGGACGACCTCCGGGAGCGCTACGAGCGGGTCGGCGACATCCTGCGGGAGGACCTGCGTGCCCGGCGCGCGGACCAACTGGGGCTGGAGGTCATGGTCGCCGCCCGCCGGCAGCGTCCCCCCGATGAGGTGGACTTCCTGTGGGCGCAGGAAGCCGACCTGGAGGCGATGCGCCGCGCGCTCGGGCCCCTTGCCCGCCGCCTCCACGCCCGCCTCACCCGCCGGCGCCGGCAGGCGTACCGGGGGCGCCTGGACGTGCGCCGGACACTACGCGGCTCGATGCAGTACGGCGGCGCCCTCGTGGAGCCCCGCTACCGGCGCCCGGCAGCGGGGAAACCGGAGATCCTCATGTTCGCCGACATCTCGGGATCGATGCGGGCCTTCGCCCGGTTCGCGCTGGAACTCACCTATACCCTGGCCACCAACTTCCAGCGGGTCCGCACCTTCGTGTTCGTTGACGGGGTGGACGAGGTCACCCGGGCCCTCGAGTCGGCAGGGCACCTGGAGCCGGCATTGGATCGAATCCAGCGGGAAGCCCAGGTGGTCGCCTACGACGGGCAGTCGTGGTACGGGAACGTGTTCAAGAACTTCTGCGAGGGGTGGAAGGGGGAGCTCACTCCCCGTACCACCTTCATCGTCCTCGGGGATGCCCGCAACAACTTCCGGAGCGCCGGCGTCGAGTACCTCCACGAGATCCATGGGCGCGTGAGGAGGCTCTACTGGCTCAACCCCGAACCGAGGAGTCACTGGGGATCCGCCGACTCGATCATCGGGATGTACGCCCCCTTCTGCGACGGTGTGTTCGAATGCCGCAACTTAAAGCAGCTCGAGGCGTTCGTGGCGAAGGTGGTGTAGGGAGATGAAGGGGCCCTGTCGGCGCTGCGGGCTGAAGAAGGATCTCCCCTACGCCGGGATGGCATGGATCGACATCGACAAGGCCGAGGCGCGGTACCACTGGTGCCGAGACTGTCTCGAACAATTCGGCCAGGAATTGATCGGCACCCTCCCGGAGCCGGGGGACGCTGCCGGCGGAGAGCCGAAAGGGAATGTGAAAGGGTGAGTTCAGGAGAGGAGGCTGAGCAGGGGGGGAAGATGGCTGCCCCTGCCCCGCCCGGCCTACCGCTGGCGCACCACCACCACCATGGAGGCGTGGAGCTCCGGGCGACGGTGGCCTTCCGGCAGGAGCACCGGGCTGAGGAGGTCGCAGCCCTCGACGAGCTGGAGTCGATGCTCCGAGGAGTTGGGGGGGACGTGGCCGACCTCAGCCGGCTTGGCGGCCTGGCGGCACCTCCGGAGGCTCCCAAACGGGTGTTCTCTGCTCGTCTGCGGGGCGCCGGCGCCGGTGTCGAGGTGATGCGGACGCTGCAGGGATGGATGATGCACCACCCGGACGCGACGGTGACCCTGAAGGTCGACGGCCCAAAGGGGGGAACCAGCCTACAGATCCGCCGGTACTCTGCGGTGACCCTGGCCGAGGCTGCCGCAAAGATCGGCCCGTATATGGTGGAGGACTGACCGGGTGGTCACCGCCGAACGCATGCGTTCCAGCCCCCGATTCCGCGTCAGACGAAGCAAGAGCGGGCAGCCTCTACTCGGTTGGCCTCACAGCGATCTGATCGAGGAGCCGCGCGATCTCCAGGCCCCGCTCGTCCTCGGCGGGGGCTTCGCAGAAAAGGCTGTCGCTGGCGTTGCCCAGCATCGCCTGGGCGGCCTCGTGGCAGGAGCGATGGAAGGTCATGGGGGTGGGGCACATCACGCCTCCCAGAGTGAGGGCGGCGTCGACCCGATCCTCCTCGACGACCCCCCCGCCGCAAATGTCGCAGGTAGCCACCGGCTGGCTTGCCGGCATCAGTTCCCAATTCATCTCCCAATCCCTCATTTCAGATTCCTTCCCCCGGGCGGGGCGCCCGGACGCTCAACTTCTCCAGGCTCAGGCGTAGGTGCTTGGCCACCGGGAGGTCCTCATGCCACCACCAGGTCGTGCCATTTGGGCAGGAGGGGAACCGCTCGTCCTTCCCCACTCGTGCGCCGTGGCCGTGCTCGTCGATGAAGTTGCCAGGGTATTCGCACCTGTCGCCCGTTCTCGGCATCACCCACTCTCCTCTCGCCACCCCCCACCACCCATTCTCCTACCTGCTAAATTTCTGGCATGCCGGTTCACATAACTCCCCAGGACACTCCCAACCCCAACGCTCGCAGGGTTGTCCTCGACCGTCCGGTTCAGGAGGGTTCCCGAGGGCGCTACTTCACGGACCCTACCTCTTGCGACGATCCGCTTGCCCGGACCATCCTCGAGGTCGAGGGAGTCGTCGGGGTGATGCTGCTGCCGAACTCGGTGACGGTCAGCAAGGCCAATGAGGCCTCCTGGGAGAGGGTGCAGCCGTTGGTTGTCCAAAGGATCCACAGCTACTTCGGGTCGTGAGCCGGGGATCGAGCGGCCAGCACCTCCTCGGCGACGCGCATGGCATATCCCTTGATGACCCACCAGGCGATGTAGTTTTCGAGCTCTTCCCAGGTCTGCTCATCGATCGTGTCCTCCCAATGGGAGAGGCGGCGATCGATCTCGCCGGCGATGATTCGGTCGAGGGCCTCGATCACCTTCTCTTCCGGATAGCGCAGATAGGCCCCGGAGCGCGGCGGGTCACCCGAGCGGATGGCCTCGGCAATGAGATCAGAGGCCCGGTCGGGGTCGTCCGTGAGGTCGTCGGGGAGCGCCCGCGGAGCAGTGTCCTCCTCCTCCACGCGCCGCAGCGCGTACCCCACCGTGAGTGCGTGCCCCGCCCAGATCCCGATGTCGGGGTAGGGTTGGCGCAGGCGCTCCTGTGCTACCGCCCGATTGAGGAACCGGCTGGCCTCTTCTGAGAGGGGCAGGCCCTGGGCCAGTGATCTGGCCCGCACCACGGGGTCGGAGAAGTCGATCGCCACGTCACGCTTCCCGCCTGAGGGTTTGGATCTGGAGGAGTTTCGGCTGCTGGCGCCCCCCTTCCGGGGTCTCCACCTCGAGCCGGCGCAGCCCGCTCCACCGTTGGCGGATGGCCTCCTCGACTCCCTGTGTCAGGGTGATGGCGCTCGAGGGGCAGCCGTCGCAGGAGCCCATGAGGCTGAGGCGCACCACACCCTCCTCAACGGAGAGCAACTCCATCTCCCCACCGTGTGAGTGGATGTAGGGCCGGACCTGCTGCAGCGCCTCCTCCACCAGTGCCAGCGCGTCGGCCTCTTCATGGTCCCCGCCGATGACCTCGTAGGCCTCGAGCATCGGGAGGAGCAGCGGATCCCCCTTGGCCGCCTCCAGTGCTTCCGGGGGGAGCAGGTCGATCAGCCGGTGGATCGACTCGCGGTGGTAGGCCTCCATCCAGTCCAGCAGCTCGAACACCTGGCTGCGGACCTGGTCATCGGGGAGGTTCTCGAGTTGCTCGATAAGAGTACCCATGCGCTCCAGCGCCTCATCGGCCCCCAGTTCCTCGACCTGCTCGGGCTCGCCAGGGGGGCCGCCCAGCGGTACCTCGTCGCTCACCTGGCCACCTCCTGCTCGACCCTCGCGAGTACCTCCGCGAAGCTCCCCTCCACCGGGTCGCTGAATCCGGTGCCGAACTCGGTATCGACCGCCTCCACCTCGACGACCACCGTGTCCGGGGGGAGCGCGCCGAAGTAGCGGAGGACCATGAGCGTGTGGTGGAAGTCGATGACTCCCCCTGCGGCCTCCCCCAGCACGGCGGTCACCTCCTCGGGGTCGGGAGGGGGTCCGTCGAGGGTGTAGCGCCGTATGGTCCCGGGAGGGTCGCCTCGGGGGTAGCCGGCCACCAGCACCGCGCGCTGTGGCCGCAGTTCCTGGAAGCGGTGAAGCGCCCGGTGCGCGGAGTAGGCGGCGTCTTCTACCACGACGTCATCCGGCCACGGGTGGCCCTCCACCCGGCGGACAAACTGGGGACCGAAGTCGAGATCCCTGAGCCAGGGATTCCCGACTCCCGCCACGAACACCCGGACCGCGCTCATGGGTTCTCCTTGCCCAACCTCCGACGCGTCCGGTGGCAGGACGTAGGGAACGAGGCGGGAAGACCCCGCCTCGTTCTCAAGCCCGTTGCCGTCCAGTGCGCTACTCAGAATCACTCCAGCGTGCAGGCGCAGGAGTTGACCTCCCGCACGATCGTGCCGCTCCCGGTGTGGATGTGGGTGGTGCACGGCATGCAGGGGTCGAACGACCGGACCGCCCGCATCACGTCGATGCCCTTGAGTTCGTCGTCGCCGACGGTCTCGAGAAGGGGGGTGCCGATCAGGGCCTCCTCGTAGGGCCCGG
>DASPZW010000351.1:0-6874 GCA_035636055.1 Actinomycetota bacterium | reverse complement strand
GGTGAGGACACGGCCCTGGCGGGCATCCAGCGGCTGATCGCCGACGCCCAGGCCTCCCGATCGCGTGCCCAGGCCCTGGCCGATCGCGCCGCTGCCCTGCTGTTCTACGTCGCGAGTGCGTCGGGGGCACTGACGTTCATCGCCTGGTGGGCACTCGGCGACCTCAACGCCGCCTTCGTCCGGGCGGTGACGGTCCTGGTGATCGCATGCCCGCACGCCCTCGGGCTGGCCATCCCGCTCGTCATCAGCATCTCGACCTCGGTGGCGGCCCGGGCCGGCATCCTCGTCAAGGACCGCCTGGCCCTCGAGCGGATGCGCATCGTCGACGCCGTGCTCTTCGACAAGACCGGCACCCTCACCAAGGGCCGCCACGCCCTGTCCGGGCTCGCAGCCACGGGGATCTCCGAGGACGACCTGCTCGCCCTGGCGGCATCAGCCGAGGCAGAGTCGGAGCATCCCGTGGCGAAGGCAATCGTGGAGGCCGCCCGCAACCGCAGCCTTGAGTTGACCCCGGCGGGCAGCTTCCGGGCCATCACCGGCCGGGGCGTCGAGGCAAGCGTCGGCGGCGCCGAGGTCGGCGTCGGCGGGCCGGCCCTCCTGCAAGAGCGGGGTCTCTCCGAACCGGCTGAACTGGCGCCCGTGGTCTCGGCCTGGAAGCAGCGGGGCGCACCGGTCCTCTACGTCGTCCGCCACGGTGCCGTCGTCGGGGCACTTGCGCTCGAGGACGAGACCCGCCCCGAGTCCCGGGCATCCGTCGATGAGCTCCACCGGCTGGGGATCAGGGTGGTCATGATCACCGGCGACGCCCGGCAGGTGGCCGAGGCCGTGGCGGCGGAGCTGCGTGTGGACGAGGTCGTCGCCGAGGTGCTGCCCGAGGACAAGGAGCGGGCGGTGGCCGACCTGCAGCGGCGCGGCCTGCGGGTGGCCATGGTGGGCGACGGCGTGAACGACGCTCCTGCGCTGGCGCGGGCCGACGTGGGCGTCGCCATCGGGGCGGGCACGGACGTCGCCATCGAGTCGGCGGGCGTGGTGCTGGCTTCTTCGGACCCCAGAGGTGTCGTCGGGGTGATCCGGCTCTCCCGGGCGAGCTACCGCAAGATGCTCCAGAACCTGGTCTGGGGAGCAGGTTACAACCTCGTGGCGATTCCCCTCGCCGCCGGCGTGCTCGCCCCATTCGGTATCACCCTTTCGCCGGAGGTCGGCGCCATCCTCATGAGCGCCTCGACGGTCGTCGTGGCCGTCAACGCCCAGCTGCTGCGCCGCCTCGACCTGCGCCTGCCGCCTGTGGAGCCCTCAGGACCGGTTGTCGGCGCCGCACGGCTGCCGGGGGAGCCGGCGGAGTCCGGGCCGAGGGAGCCGACCCCGAGCCAGCGATAGGGTGGGGCGGTGACGAACAAACGGGGCCACTTCGCCGTCCGGATCGCAGTCGTTGCGCTGCTCCTCGTCTTCCTCGTGGTGTGTGGTGCCCATCTCGGCGGCCTCAGCCACGACGACGCCGGCGGCCTGCATTCCATTGCGATGGCTGTTGTGACGTTCTTGGCGGTTGCCCTCCTCCTGGGGGCGGCCGCCCGGGACGGCGCCCAACGCCATCGATCGACCGGCGGAAGCCTGGCTGCCTACGCCTTTCGCGCCGCGGTCGCATGGATCCAGGGCATATCGAGGCCTCTTCGCTGCTAGGCCTCTCCTCCGGGATTCGCCCATAACCGGAGAGGAGGATCGTATGGCTTGGGAGCTTGCAGCTCTGCTCATCATTGCTGTGCTGGCCGCAACCGTGGTCGGGCTCAGGAGGCGAACCATGAAGAAGGGTCGTCTCGAGGCCCTGAGACGTGCTGTCAGCAACCCCACCGTCGACAGCGCTGGGAGCAGGTACTTCTGCCCGTTTCATCCCCATGTGCGGGCAGCCTCGCCAGGTCGCTGCCCGAACTGCCAGAGAAACCTGGTGCGGCAAGAGCCGAGCGCAGGCCGCTCGGGCGAAACGGGCGCCGGTCCGTGAGGACCCCCCCGACCAAACGGCTCTCACCAACAAGAAAGGAACCCAGACACATGCGCATCCGAATCGGCCTCAGGCTCGCGGTGGCGCTCGTCGCCACCGCGTGCGGCAACTCAGGCATGAATCACTCGGGCATGAACATGACCGCCCCTCCTCCCAGCGCAACCGCGGCGAAGACCGTCGACGTGGTGATGAAGGACATCTCGTTCACGCCCAGCACTCTGAGCGCGAAGCAGGGGGACACAGTGAAGTTCCGTTTCACCAACACCGGAGCCCTGCTGCACGAGGCGGTCATCGGGAACGCTGATGTTCAGGCGGCGGCCGAGATGGCGATGCAGCAGGGCGGCCACCAGGGCATGAACATGACGAGCGTCGTCGAGGTGAAGCCCGGAGCGACCGGCGAGCTGACCGTCACGTTCGACAAGACAGGTGAGGTCTTGATCGGGTGTCACCAACCTGGACACTACGCAGGAGGGATGCGGGCAACCGTCACGGTGAGCGCGTAGCGGATCCTGACGGAGACTTCTGTCACCCGGCCAATCCCTCGCCGGTGGGATCGCGCGTGACAGACGCTGAGCGAGGACCAGAGGCGAACGGGAGTTGGGCGGGCTACGGACTGCTGCCTGGCGAGGCGCAGTCGTTGGCCTGCGATCGGCCATTGACCTCTTGATGAGCAAGGTAGACATGGACCAGGCCATCGCGCACAGCCGCAACGCGGCAGGTCGGTAGGTACCCCGCCACTGCATGGATCTCCGTACCGATCGGGAGAAAGGACGCCGTGCGATCAACGAGCGGAGGGTCGGCACGATCACTTGGATGATCTCTCAAGGTGCACCGAACCTGTGCCACAACTGTCCCGAGAGGCTCAGTGAGTCTGACTGCGGGCTGTTCGCCCAGTCCGGCTGCCACCATCACGGTCTGCTCCTTCATGGCCCCTCCCCGCCCGCTTCTCCGTCATCGGGCTCCAACAGGTCCACGGGGTCCGCTACTCCGTTTGCAGGGGTAGTCGGAGCCTCGCGGACAAGAGCCATCTCGCAGTTGGGACAGTGGCCGGGCGAGGTCCGCTTCACGTGGGGATGCATAGGGCAGCAGTAGCCCTCTGGAGGCCACCATCCGGAAGAGGATTCGAAGTTGCCGGCCTCAGATCGTTGAGGCGGGCGCCTCTTCGGGCTCGCCGGCGTACTCCCAGGATGACGAGCGGGATTGCGGCGAGAAGGCACAAAACCAGAAGTGTCCAAAACATCAGGTTCCCCTCTCTCGCATGATGAGTTCGAGGGGAGGAGATCGTTTCCTCGAGAGCCCTAGGTCAACGCTCCTGACCCCTGGGTTCTCCCGCCCCCGCTGACCACGCCCCCACGTTCCTACTACTTATAATAGTAGCTGGCTCGCCATTCGGTTCGTGTAGGAGCCCGCCCTTCAGGCCGCCGAGGACGACATCTCCGATGGAGAAGTCAGGGGGAACAGCAATAGTGCGCCCAGCGAGGACAGCCAAGACGCAACCGCAGCCTGATCGAGCCGTCATGGAACTGCTCTTGCTACAGGAGGCCGTAGCTCAGCCCGAGACGTACTCAGCTGCGGATGTCGTCATCATTCGATGGCCCGAGGAGGCCGCCAGCCTGCAGCGCCTGCGCACTCTCGGCCGTCCGCGCCTGCTGCTCGTCGCTCCCGACGCCCCCGCACCTGCGACGGTGGACTGTACCGAAGACTGGATCCGCCTCCCGGCTGAGGATGCCGACGTCCGTGCTCGCATCGCGACCCTCGCCGCTCGGGCGGGGCGCCACGGCTCGGCCCTCGAGGTCAAAGGTGACGGACGGCTCACATTCCGGGGACGTTGGGTCAACGTGAGCGGGGTCGAAGAAGCCCTTGCCGGGGTGCTCTCGGCCCATTTCGGCGAGTTGGTGGACGACCAGACGGTGGAGGCGGCGGCTTCGGCCGACGGACTGCTCACGTCGAACGCGCTCCACGTCAACGTATCCCGACTCCGCAAGCGCCTGGCCCCCCTGGGCCTCGTGATCCGGCGCGTCCGCAACCGGGGCTATGTCATGGAGGCTGTCTAGCAGCCTCTGGAGACGAGAGACGACCTCCGACGCAAGCCTGCGGGCTTGTTTGCGGAGGATGAGGCCCCCCCCAGCAGAACACTGCCACAACGCCGGCAGGGAATGGTCGCGCAGTCTTGAACGCCTCTTTCCTCCGAGTTGCGTCGTCTTGCCCCTGGTCCGGGACGGGGTTCGTGACGAGTGAGGGAGTACGTGGGGCCGGCAGGGCCCGCGGAGGATGGCCTTGGACCCCAACGAGGGATGCGCCGGTCGCCCTGTTGCCCGCGAACTTTCTACAGGAACACGCCAAACCCTTAGCTTTAGCCGGCGGTCTGAGGGCCGCTCACGGGGGGCGCGGTGTTCAGATCGGTGTAGGTGTGATCCATGAGGTGGCCCTCGGCGCGCATCTCCTCGTGGTGCACGAGCCCGTCGTCGACACCCACCCAGAGGCGGAACCAGGCAGGCAGGTCAGGCTCGAGGAGGCTGATCACGGACATGTCGGCCCCGTCGAGGCGGTCGTGCCCGAGGACCCGCACTGCGACGGCGTGCCCCCAGAAGATGCTGAAGTATCCGCTTGGCCATGTGAAGGGCCGGCCGGGCCAGTCGCCCGCCACCCATGCGCTCGTCGGGTCAGCCTTCTCGTAGCTGCGGGCCCCGATGACGATCCGGCTGTTGCCGCCTACCTGGATCTCGAAGGCGTTGGGCGCAGAGAAGCGGTACCCGGCCACCTGGGCAGGACCGTTCTGGGCGCCGCGGAGCTCCTCGTGCATGGAAGCCGAGCGCAGCCCCTGCTGACTGACGAGGGTGTCCTGAAGGGCGATCGCACCGTCGGGAGTCGGCACCGGCGCGGCAAAATCTGCATGGATCGGCTGTCGGGTCGAAGCCATCGCGACCGTGAAGTTCCAGTTGCCCGGAGAGGGAATCCGCCCGCGGCCTGTGAAACAGCCCAGGCCACACGCCCCGAGCATGACCCGGCCCGCACCTCCGGCTCCGTCGCTCAACCCGACGTTCGCGTCGCCCAGCCCGTCTGCGGCGTCCACGCCCAGTACCTGCACCCGGAAGGTCACGGGTCCGGGCTCGGGAGGCATCACCGTTAGCCCGACCACGAACGGTCCCGAGGCAGCGGCGACCGACAGCGCGGGCGTCCGCCCGAGTTGGGCGAAGAACGCGGCGGGCCCGGCGGCGCGCTCGGCCGCCGCCGACTGGCGGGGCGGGTTGGGGAAGCCGACGAGGACGGTGGCCACCGCGATCGCCACCCCCGCGGCCGCCAGCTCAAGGCGGACAGGGCGGCGGAGCCCGGTCTCGGCAGTGGCAATACGGCGTCGCCGCAGGCTGTGGGTGAGCCCCAGCGCCGCCATGGCGGCCAGCACGGCGACCTTGACCAGGACCGTGCGCCCGTAGCCGGTGGAGAGCAGCTCCGACGGCCGGTCCAGCTCGACCGCGGCGTTGAGCGTCCCGGTGACGACGACCGCCAGGGCGGCGGCCACGGCATAGGGCGCCATCGCGGCCAGCATGCGTCGTGTGGCGGGGGCCAGCACACCCGCCAGGATCGCGAACACCCAGATGCCGACCGAGGCCAGATGGAACAGCAGGAAGACCGTTGCAAGGGGCGGCACCGTGGACGAGCCGGCGTGACCCGAGGCTGCCTCGGCTACGAGCGCCACCCCGACCAGGGGCAGCTGCACCAGGCGGCGGGGTCCCGCAGCCACGGCGGACGCCGCCGCCGCAAGCTCGGCCGCCTGCCAGTGCCCCGACCGCCCCCCCGCCAGGACCTGCACCACCGCGGCGAGCCCGTGGCCGCTGACCAGAGCGACGGAGACCACCGTGGCCGCCCCCCCGGCCAGGACGATGACCGGCGCGAGGCGCTGGATACAGTGAAGGGTGCGCCGCTCCAGGCCGCCCACGAGCGCCGCCCCGGCCAGCAATGCCGAGCCTGCCCACAGGCCGAGGCCAACGAGCGCGACCCAGCGCCCGACGAGGCCGAGGGGCCCCTCGGAGCCCAGGGGGCCGGCACCGGAGACCTGGCCGGAGTCGGCGCCGGTCCCGATGGCGAAGTCGTAGCTGCCCCGCAGGGTGTGGCCGTCGAGGGCCGAAACCGTCAGCCATTCGACCGTGTACTGCCCCGGCCGCAGGAAGCCGATCCTGCGCCGCATCGAGAACGGGTCCCGGGGAACCGCCTCCGTCGGTGCCGCCCCGACCTGGCGTCGCTCCGCGTCGAAGACATCGATCCGGCTGAGGCTGAGGTTGAGCGGCTCGCTGAAGCGTATCGCCACCGCCCCGGGGGCCTCCGGCAGTCCCGTGCCCGGCGCCGGGCTGGCGGAGACGAAGCTGGCGTGGGCGGCTGCCGGAGCGGCTGCGGCGATCACGACCGCGCCGATGATCATCGCGCCCACCAGGACCCGCCAGCGGAAGTGCCGCATCGACCCCGCCAGTCCCCTCACTCGGGTACGGGTGGTTGAAGTGATCCCTGCGCCTGTGGTCCGCACAACTCCTACACGCTATCGTAGCTCCCCCAGCGCCTGACCCGACGCGCCCCGGGTCCCCGGCGCCATGGCGCTGCCACCCGGCTTGCGGTGGCGCGCCTCGGCGTGGCTGCCTGCCTGGTGATCATGGTGCTATCCGCGTGGGCCGGGCGGGCCGAGGCGCATGCGTTCCTCGTGGGCACCGACCCAGCCCAAGGAGCGCGGTTGGCGAGCCCGCCGGATGTGGTCGCGCTCCAGTTCAGCGAGCCGTTCGCTTCGAACGGTGCCAGCGTCTCCATCGTGGTGGGCGCCAGTCGCAAGCTCGAAGTGACGCTGCAACGCCAGCAGGGCGGCCTGGTGCTCAGGGCCCTCCTCGCCGAGCGGCC
>DASPZW010000350.1:0-4081 GCA_035636055.1 Actinomycetota bacterium | reverse complement strand
CATCTTCAAGTGGCTGATCGTGCTCCTGGTCGCAGCGGTGGTGGTGGGCGCCGTCGGCCCCTGGCGCGCCACCCTCCAGAAGAAGGGCAAGAGCCTCTTCGACAGCCTGCGCGGCAAGGTGGCGCCCCATTACAACCTGGTCACACCCATGGGCGCTACCGCGACGTCATCCCTGCTAGGGCACGACCCCGGCCTGGCAATCGACGAGGCGCCCAACACCTACTGGGCGGCAGGCCTCACCACCAACGACGGGGTCGGGCAGGTGCTGACCATCACGTTCGACAAGAAGGAGAACCTAGACCAGATCAACTTCTTCTCGGGCGTGGCGGATGCCTTTGTTTCCGAGCCCCGCCCGTCGGAGGTCCTGTTCACCTACAGCACCAGTCAGACCGACGACCTCACGCTCAAGAACCAGCCGGGCGCCCAGGCCCTGACCCTGAAGAACGGCCACGGCGTCACCAACGTCAAGGTCACCATCGAGGGGACCTATCCGTCCTCGTCCGGGAACCACCACGTCGCCATCGGCGAGATCGAGTTCTACACCAAGCAGTAGGAGGGCCAGCCATGCCGCCAGCAGCTCGAGTTGGAGACCTGCACGTCTGCCCGATGGTGACGCCCGGCACGCCTCCGATCCCGCACGTCGGCGGCCCCATCATCGGTCCCCCCGGGGCGCCTCCGGTGCTCATCGGCGGTCAGCCGGCAGCCACGATGGGGATGATGTGCACCTGCGTCGGCCCTCCGGCCACGATCATCATCGGTTGCCCGACGGTGCTCATCAACGGCAAGCCAGCCGCGCGAGTGGGTGACCAGACGGCCCACGGGGGCGCAATCACCGTCGGCTTCCCAACGGTGATGATCGGGGGGTAGGGCGCGGTCAGTAGACGGATACCCATTTCGCCGAACAACCTTTCTCCCAGCACAGCAGCAGCCACGCGTGGTTGTAGAACTTGTACCCAGAGTCCAATTTGCCGCCCGCCGAACCGGAGGCGTCCAGGCTGGTCTCCTTGACGTTGGCCTCCGATACCGGGCTCGTCTTGAAGACGTGGAAAAGGCCCGGCGGCCGTTCGACGATGGCAACGCCATTCCCGATCCCGCTTGTCCCGCCCAAGGTTTGGGCATCGCTGAACGAGTACGCGCGTCCGACCATGTCCCAGGCGTAGATCTTGCTCTCCCGCGTCGTCCAGCCGGCATCGACCGCGCCAAGGAAGTCTCCCGGCTTCATGACGATGTCTCGTGCCGCTTTTTGTACGCCCGATCGGTCACCGAGGAGTTGCACGCCGTGCCAGCCACCGACGACAAACTGCGTGGGCAGGCCCCCGACATGGAGGGGCGAGGCGCCGGTGGAGGCGGCGACATGGATCGCGCTCTTCAGGCTGGCGAGATCCGGGGCCTCCAACTCGGTTGGAGGACGGGCGCCCTGATCCGACAGGAACCACGTCCCACGCTGGAACCGCCCAACGAGAAAGGCGTGTTCATTCAAGGGCACGTTGCCCTGATCGTCCGGCGGTCCGGTCCGTGCCCACCAAAGAGCCTGGGCGACCTGGCCGGGCTGCAACCCGGTGAGGACTGCAGTGGTGAACAGGTCGTCGAAGCTCTGGGCGGCCTCGGACTTTCCCGAATCGAGACCCAGGTCAGCCAGCAACGACGTGATCTCGCCCTTGGAGAGACCACCCCCGGCGGATGACTTGTGCATGGCGTAGAAGGCAACGCCGAGGGTCTGGTAGTCGGCCTCCGCGAGCTGAGCCCCGGGCGCTCGAGCGGCGTCTCGAGTGGCGGTGAGGCCGTCCATCACCAACGTGTACAGCTTCTCGGGGTCCGGCGTCACCTTCTTCCAGCCTGCCTTGATCGCCGTGCGATAGCTATCCATGCGAACGATGAGGGCATTGCAGGCCGTGACGACCAGGTCATTGGGCGCTGCCGGATCCTTGCGTTCCCGGTCCCAGATCATGAGTGCCGTGACGATCGACGCAGCACCGCAGGTGTTGTAGTCGCCCTGGGAGAAGCCGGGAAACTCGGCAGCCTTCAGGCGTTGCAGCGAGGAATGCTCGGCAGCCTTCAGACGTTGCAGGCCGGGCGGCCGTAGCATCACCGTCACTGCCCGGTTCCCGGCGGCGCGCTGCAGGCTGAGGAGGGCGCTGGCCGTGACGTGGCCCGGTCTGGGAACCCCGCTGCGCGGCTCGGCCCCCGGCCTCGACCTCTGGGCCTCATCCCCCGGCTTGATCGTCTCTTGCCTCGCCCCTTCCCTTGCGAGCACGGGCGGTGGGCCTCCTCGGGAGCAACAACGAAGCAGACTCAGGTACCGCACTCATCCTGACCCCGCCCGCCTGGCGACGAAAGGTGCCGAGGAACAGCCGAAGGGGCAGGTTTGCGTGCCCGAAAGGGGGCTGAGCGATCCATCCTGCAAGCCGTGCCTTCGCCCGACCGACGGGGTGCCCGGCCGATAGGCCGCGGAGCCCACCTCGTCGGCAGTTTCCGTCAGAAAGCCTGCCCGGCGATCCTCTTGACGGAATCTGACCTGGCCCATGGCCCTCAGTGCCCTATGGTGCGTGGCCGGATACCTGCTCTGGTCCTATCCCCAACTCGGCCAGGACCTGCTCGTAGCGACGGCGGGTTCCCTCGGCGGCGGCGTAGTTGCCGGCCGCGGCGTGGGCCCGCTGGAGGGCCCGCCAGAGGTCGTCCCGGTGGCGGTCGATGTCGAGGCCCCGCTCGCACGCCCGCGTCGCCCCAATCGGGTCCCCCTCCGCCAGGAGGAGCTCGGCCAGCACCCGGGCCGCCTCGACCGCGCCGGCACGGAAACTCTCCCGGTCCCTCACGACCCAGTCGTCGGGGCCGTCTTCGGGGAGCAGATCGCCCGCATGCAGCGCCAGCGCCTGCGTGAGGGCGGCGATGGCGTCGTCGACCTCGCCGGTCGCCTGCAGGCGACGCCCCTGCTCGAGTAGGGCGCTGAACTCGACGACGTCGATCTCGGCCCCTGCCGCTGGGACAAGCCGGTAGTCGTCCCCCTCCCGGGCGATGTGCAGCGCGTCGCAGCAGGGATCCGACTGGAGGAACTGCCGGAGGGACGAGAGGGCGACGTGCAGGTTCCGGGCGCCGACTTCGGGCTCCGCCTCGGGCCACAGGGCCTCGATCAGCACCTCCTTGTGGATGGGCCGGTCCACATTGAGCGCCATGAGGTGCAGCAGCTTCCGCGCCCGCGGCTTGATGCCCAGCGGGTCGACGGCGTCCGGGCCGACGGTCATCCGGAAGCCGCCGAAGCACCGGACCCTCAGCCCCGGAGGCACCTCGCCGTCCGCGGCTTGGCCGCCCGCCCCGGCAGTCGCCGGCAGGGCCAGGCCGCAGTCGCGGGCGAGCTGGTGGGCCCATGCCTCGATCTCCGGGCGCCGGGTCGGGTCGGTCCTGCCGAGCGCCAGGTACGCCAGCGCCCAGGGCGCCTGCACCCCGGCAATGCGGGCCCGGCGCTCGGCGACCTCGGCCACGGTCCTCGCCCCGGGGTCGTTGCCGTTGGCGAGGATGCCGGCCCGCACGCAGAGGCACCAGGTCTCCAGCGTGGGGGCCCCGAGCCGGGCGAAGCCCGCAGCCGCCTCGTCGAGCGAGCCGGTCCGGTTCCCACCGGCCAGGAGCTCGCCAAGGCCCTCCAGCAGCCCGGCGAGGCACGCACCCCACACGTCCCCCTGGCTGGTGCAGAAGAGTTTGACGGCGGCGGCTTCGGACCGGCCGTCCGGGCGGTCGGTCAGGGCGAGCACCGCCTGGCCGAGGCGTCCGAGCCAGGGCAGCCCGAGGGCCTCTGCCTGTTTGGATGCGAGCTCCGCCTCGGCCTTGCCGGCCGGGTCGCCCGCCAGGGCCGCCGCAACGGCGCCGGCGAGCAGCGCTCCGGTCAAGAGCGCCTGGCTTGCGTCCTCGCTGCGGGCCGCCGCGGCCAGCGCCGCCCTCGCCTGGCTGATCTCGCCCCCCAGCAGGCTCGCCAACCCCGCGCCGAGCTGGCTGTGCGCTCCCGGCATGCTGGCAGCCCGGGCCGCCGCGACCAGGGGGTGGGAGGCAGCGGCGGCACGGATGGTTCCCCACCAGTCGGTGGACGGCGGTC
>DASPZW010000349.1:0-2893 GCA_035636055.1 Actinomycetota bacterium | reverse complement strand
CGTCGGGCGACGTCGGCTGGTGGCACGAGGGCTTTCGCGACCGGTCGCCCGATGGACAAGAACAGCCCCTACTGGGGCTGCATCTCCAACAGCATCCTGCTGGGAGAGCCGTGAGGCTCACGCGGGTCGCCCAGCGACGTTGCCGTCAGCGACGACCCGCCGATGCGACCAGGATCATCGATCGGGGGCGACGGAGGTGATGGACGACGTCGTGCGCGAGTACATCGACGCCATCGCCCCCGAGCATCGTCCCCTGTTCGACCGCATCCACCGGCTGGTCCTCGAGTTGCACCCGGACGCCGCGGTGGTGCTCTCGTACGAGATCCCCACCTACAAGGTCGGCCGCCGCCGGCTCTTCGTCGGCGTCTGGAAGCACGGGGTGTCGATCTACGGCTGGGACCAGGGCCGCGACGCCGGCTTCACCGCCCGCCACCCCGAGCTCAAGACGGGCAAGGGAACCATCCGGCTGCGGCCTCAGGACGCCGCCGGCATCCCCGACGGCGAGTTCCGCGACCTGGTACGTGCCGCGCTCGACGGCTGATCGGGGGCCGGGATCCGCCACTCACCACCGCCCCCCAAGCTCTTGGACGACCTTGACCCAGGCTCGGAGCTCCTGGGTGGGGTCGAGTTGCTCGGACCGGCACCGTGCGGCCGCCGCGGCTCGCTCATTCTCCAGCGGCGACCTCAGTCGATCCAGTACCTCCAGCCACGCGCCGAGGTTGTCTCGGTCGGCGAGGAAACCGGTATCGCCACTCTACGTGGCGGTGTTGCTCCACGGAGAAGAAGCTCCGAAAAAGAGTGGCTGTCTGACCGCGAATACCGCGGTCAAACAGCCACGGATTTTTCAGTCCGTGCTGAAACCCGGACATGTCGGTCACCGGAGCCCCATCCGACGCTTGAGCCTGCTACGGAGCGTGATGGACTCGAACGCTAGCTGGCGGTGTGCCCGATTTCTCCACAATAGTTGCCTGTGGCTGGGAGGCGTTGACAATGGCGAGTCGTCGTGCGTGAATCCCTCCTAACCGAGGAGGTGCCATGATCGTCGTGCGCAACGTGTTTCACACCAAGTTCGGCCACGCAGGCGAGTTGGTCGCAGCATTCAAGGAGACATTCGAGCAATCGGCGGCGGATCCTGACGTTCCCACCGTCCCGAGCCGGCTCTACACGGACTTGAGTGGCCGATTCTTCACCGTGGTGCTCGAGAGCGAGCACGAAAGCCTGGCAGCATTCGAACAGTTCCGGGCCAAGCTGTTCTCGACCCCAAGGTTCCAGGCTATGGCGGGTCGGATGGGTGACCTGGTTGAGTCCGGCGAGGCCGAGTACTACACGCTGGAGGCAACCGTCTCCGGCTGACGTTACGAGCCTTCGTCTGGGTGCAGGACCTCATCGCGGTAGGTGACCTTCATGAGGACGACCTGGTCTCCCGGCACGACGATGGTCTCCCAACCGGTTAACTCGGTCATCGTGTCGTCGTTCTTGTGCTGGGCACCAGAGAGTTCACGCAAGTCCTTGATCGCCAGCGGGCCCGCGCGCCGACGAGGTTTAAGTGATTAGCGTGGATTTATGAACTTGACTATGCAGGGCTGTTTGCTCAGACTGGGACATGCTGACGGTCCCGGGGGGTTCGCCCCGTGGACAGTGCGGGGGGAAGGGGGGGCACGTGGGTTTTCGCCCGGTCGGGTTGCTTCTCACTGCAGCACTGCTGGCTGGAGCCGGCACCGCTCACGCCGCCGGTTTGGCGCTCTCGGCCCCGTGGCCGTCATGCGCCCCCCGATCGGCACCCATCTCCTTGGGCGCCACCGAGGCAGGCCGGGTCAACGTCGACGCACGCACGCAGGACATCACGCTGCACTCGCAGGCGATGCACGGCGACGTGCACGTCGATGTCCTCGTCCCCAAGGGTTACGACCCGTCCTCCGGCGTCCGGTACCCGGTCCTCTACCTCCTGCACGGGGCGCTCGGCAGCTACAAGGACTGGCCGGCCAACGGCGTTGAGGGGATCCTCGGCGACACGCCAATGATTGTCGTCATGCCGGACGACGGCCCCGACGGCTCCTACGCCGACTGGTACGGCTCCGAGCTCATCGAGCTCAGCCCGCCACGGGCGTGGGAGTCGTTCCACATCGGCGAACTGTTGCCGTGGGTGGACGCACACTACCCGACGATCGCAGCCCCCGGCGGTCGCTACGTTGCCGGCTTGTCCTCGGGCGGGGCCGGCGCCATGAAGTACGCCAGCGCGCACCCGGGCGTCTTCGGCGCTGCGGGGGAATTCTCCGGCGCGGTCGACACCGACCTGCCGGGCTACTACGGCACGGCGAATGTCACCTGGGACCTGACCTACCTGCCGGTCTATGGGCCGCCGGGTCACTGCACCTGGGGCGACCCCGCGTCCCAGGAGGTCACCTGGCGGGACAACGATCCGACCTACCTCGCCCCCAACCTCGGGGGCACCCGCCTCTTCCTCGCAAGCGGCACCGGACAACCGGGTCCGCTCGACCCGCCCTACGCAACCATGGACGCGGTCGAGTCGACGGTGTGGAGCATGAATCAGGCTTTCGACGCCGCGCTCAGCGCCGCCGGCGTCGGGCACACCACGGACTTCTACGGACCCGGCACCCACACCTGGCCCTACTGGACGCGCGAACTGCAGCGCTTCCTCACCTGGCTTGGACCGAATCTCGGGAAACCCGTCGGCGCCCCCAACGGATTCGCCATGCGCTCAGCCCGACCGTCGTTCGCTGCGTGGGACTGGACCTTCACGGCCCACTGGGACGTCAAGGAGTTCGCCTACCTGACGGGTGGGGGCCCCGGTGGCATCACCGTTACCGGCAGCGGCTCCCTTGATGTCGTCACCGGCCCCGCCTACCGCCCGGGCGCGACGTATGTGCTGCGG
>DASPZW010000348.1:0-6902 GCA_035636055.1 Actinomycetota bacterium | reverse complement strand
TGTGGATCTGTCCACTGTCCAGGAAAACGATCGCTTCGATAGGGGATCTGCCCGCTCTCAAGCACCAAGCCGACTGACCCCAATCGACCAACCCCAGTCGACCAACCCGAGCCTCGTTTCACCACTCGATGCCCCGCTGGGCCTTGATCCCAGAGTCGTAGGGGTGCTTCACCTTCCGCATCTCGGTCACCAGGTCGGCAATGTCGACCAGTTCCTGCGGGGCGGCCCGGCCCGTGACCACGACGTGCTGGAAGCCGGGGCGGTTGGCCAGCACCTCGATCACCTCGTCGAGCGGCACCCAGCCGAACGTCAGCGGGTAGGTGAACTCGTCCAGGACCAGCAGGTCGTAGGTCTCATCCGCGATCCGCCGGCGCACCTCCTCCCAGCCCTCCCGGGCAAGGTCGGCGGACTGCTCGAGATCACGTGACGTCCAGGTCCACCCGTCGCCCATGTTCTCCCAGACGATGCCACCGAGGGCGAGGGCTGCCTTCTCCTCCCCTACTTTCCACTTCCCAGACTTCATGAACTGGTAGACGCCCACCTTGTAACCGCGAGCCCAGGCCCGCAGGACGACGCCGAATGCCGCCGTCGACTTGCCCTTCCCCTCGCCGGTGTTCACGATGAGCAGCGGGCGGTCCCGGGGGGCGTGTGTCACCGGTGAAGAAGTCAGGGGACGACGAGGTTCACCAGGCGGGGCGGGACCGTCACGATCTTCGTAGGGGCCTTCCCGTCCAGCACGGCGGCGATCTTCTCCCGGTCCAGGGCGATCTCCTGCATCTCCTCGGAGGTGATGCCCACCGGCACCTCGACGGTGTCGCGGACCTTGCCGTTGATCTGGATCACCATGACCGCGTGCTCGGCCGCCAGCAACGCCTCGTCGTAGGTGGGCCAGGACTGCTTGTGGATGGAGCCCTCGTTGCCGTAGCCATGCCACAGCTCCTCGGTGATGAACGGGGCGACGGGGGCCAGCAGCTTCAGGAACGTCTCGGCCGCCGGGCGCGGCACGGGGCCTCCCGCCTTTGAGAACGCGTTGAGCAGCTCCATGAGCCGGGCGATGGCCGTATTGAAACTAAAGGTCTCGAAGTCGTCGGTGACGGCCTTGACCGTCTTGTGGACCGCCCGTTGCAGTTCCTGCGGGACCGGGCCCGCCGGGTCCGGGGCGGTGTCCGACAGCACGCGCCACACCCGCGACAGCCACGAGAACGCCACCCTGCCGATCTCCTCCAGCCCGTCGGCCGGGAAGTCGTAGGCGGCCCCGGGAGGACTGCAGAACAGGATGAACAACCGGGCGGAATCCGCCCCGTAGCGCTCCGCCGCGGCGGACGCCTCGACGACGTTCCCGCGCGACTTCGACATCGCCTTGCCCCCCATGCTGATGCTGCCCTGGTTGAACAGGCGCAGGAACGGCTCGGGGAACGACAGCATCCCCATGTCCTGGAAGGCCTTGGCGAAGAAGCGGGCGTAGATGAGGTGCATGACCGCGTGCTCGATGCCGCCAACGTACTGGTCGACGGGGCACCAGGCGGCCACCGCCTCGGGCGTGAAGGGCGCCGTCTCGTTGTGGGGGTCACAGAACCGCAGGAAGTACCAGGACGAGTCGAAGAAGGTGTCCATGGTGTCGGTCTCCCGCCGGGCCGGCCCTCCGCAACGGGGGCAGACGGTGTTGACCCACTCGGTCGCGTTGGCCAGCGGACCCACGGCGTCGTCGGTGGGTGTGTAGTCGGCCTGGTCCGGCAGCAGGACGGGGAGGGCCTCCTCCGGTACGGGCACCTCGCCGTGGATGGGGCAGTAGATGATGGGGATCGGTGTACCCCAGTAGCGCTGGCGGGACATGAGCCAGTCCCGTAGCCGGTAGTTGACGGACCCTTTCCCCTTGCCCTCGGCCTCCAGCCAGGCGATGACCTTGTCGATCCCGACTCCCGTGTCGGGGAACACCACGGTGCCGGTGAACGGACCGGAATGGACCAGCACGCCGGGCCCGAGATAGGGGGCGGTCATGGTGTCGGGGTCGAGCTCCTCGGGGACCTCGGGCTCCACCACCACGCGGATCGGGATGGCATGGGTACGGGCGAACTCGAAGTCGCGCTGGTCGTGCGCCGGCACCGCCATGACCGCCCCGGTGCCGTAGTGGCTGAGCACGTAGTCGGCGGTCCACACGGGGATCTCGTCGCCGTTGACGGGGTTGACCGCCACCGCGGGCAGCGCCATGCCGTGGCGGACCCGCTCCGACGACATCCGCTCCACCTCCGTCTGGCTCCGCACCTCGGCGAGGAACTTGGTGAACGGCGCCTCGTACTCGGTCCCGGCGACAAGCTCCGCCGCGAACGGATGCTCGGGGGCCAGCAGGAAGAACGTGGCCCCCCAGAGCGTGTCCGGCCGGGTGGTGAACACGGGGTAGGAGACCGGCGGCAGCTTGCTCCCGGTGGGGCGGGTCGGGACGACCTCGAAGGTCACCTCGGCCCCCCTGCTGCGCCCGATCCAGTTGCGCTGCTGGACGAGCACCTGGTCGGGCCAGTCGAGGATGTCCATGTCGTCGAGGAGGCGCGCGGCGTAGTCGGTGATCTTGAGGAACCACTGGGCCAGGTCCCGCACCTCCGGCACCGAGCCGCAGCGCCAGCAGACGCCGGCCGAGATCTGCTCGTTGGCCAGCACCGTCTTGTCGACGGGGCACCAGTTCACCGGCGCGGTCTTGCGGTAGGCGAGTCCCCGCTCCAGCAGCTTGAGGAAGATCCACTGGTTCCAGCGGTAGTAAGCGGGGTCGGCGCTGATGACCTGGCGGTCCCAGTCGTACGAGAAGCCGAGGCGCATCTGGGAGCGGCGCATCCGCTCGATGTTGGCAAACGTCCACTCCTTGGGGTGGACGCCCCGCGAGATGGCGGCATTCTCGGCCGGCAGCCCGAAGGCGTCGTAGCCCATGGGGTGCAGGACGTCGTGGCCCAACATGGTCCACTGCCGGGCGATGGCATCGGCGATGGAGTAGTTCTCCACGTGGCCCATGTGCATGTCGCCCGACGGGTACGGGAACATCTCGAGCACGTACCGCTTGCGCCGCGGGTCGGGGTGTTCGGGGGCCGCATGCGCTCCCTCCCGCTCCCAGGTCGCAACCCAGCGCTCCTCGAAGCTCTGGGGGTCGTAGCGGGGCGGGTCGGAAGGGGGGGCCATAGCGGCACAGGCTACCGCACGCCCGCCCCCCATTGGCCCCCCGTACCCGGCTTGTTACTCCCCCAGCGTCTCCTCGAAGGTCTTGCCCTCGTCGGCAAGCCGGCGCACCAACGCCTGGATCTGGTCGGCCGGAAACCTCCGGTGCCCTCCCAGGGTCTTCACGTACGGCAGCTTCTGCTGCGTCGCCCACCGCGCCACCGTCTTGGGAGACACATGCAGCATTGCAGCGACCTCCTTCGGTAGAAGAAAGTCGGTCTCGCTCGGCGCGATCATGGCGGGACCCCCCTTTCCCGAATCGGCCGGGATCCTCACGTTCCCGGCGATCGGCCCGAATATTACAGGGTTGGAGAGGTCCGCGGTGCCAGAACCAGGAAAAAATGACGCGCCGAATTATCCCGCCGGGGCAGGACAATCTTCAAGCCGTCAGCAGGCGGGCCCCGGGGTGCCCCTTTCGAGGACGCCCCGGGTCAGGCCGCCGTGCCGGTACTACGGGAGGAGGCACCGAAGGGACGCCGAGGATCTGCCGTGAGTTCCCGCAGCAGCCGGGGGGTTACCGCCATGGACTTCGCCGGCCGATCCTTCCGCACCACCGTTCCGATGCCCCTCCCGATCTTGGAACTAAATTTTGGGTCGCCTAGTTGCTGTTGAAGCTCCCACCACCAGCGAGGAACAGGGCGGCGATCGTCGCCAAGCCAATGAACTTGGGGGCCATACGCTTCACCATCGCTGCCATGCCGTGACCTCCTGGTTGTCGATCGAAGCTGGCTACCGGTGCCGCACGGGCTGGCTTCGTGGAACCCAATGATGAACCGCCGGGAGGCCCGCTCAATCCCCCAAGCGAGGGAACTGGGGGCCCCCAACCGAGGGATTTCCGAAACCCTCACATGGGGAGCGGGGGACCCCGGGCATCCCCCGCGCGTGGCGGGAGGCGCCGTGGCACACTCTCAAGTGAGGGAGAAAACGCCGCAAAGGAGCCGGGGCAGAAGATGGGCAAGCGCGCGTCAGCCCTGTACCTGTACTCCGTTGCCGCGTGCGCCGCCGCGATCATCCTCTACGGCGTTGTCTCCGCTGATTGGTCCCATTGGCAAATGGGCGTCGGTCCGGACGCCGTGCTGTTCTGGCTGATCGCCTGCGCCGGATCAAACCTCCTCCCTGCCCCGGTCACCCAGGCGGTCGAGGTGACGATGAGCGGGCCCGTCAACCTGGCCATCGCGTACCTGTTCGCCCCCCCGGTCGCCGCAGCGGTCGTGGCCTTCGGGTCGCTGACCGACTGGGAGCTGCGGCGGGAGACCACCTTCCCCAAGGCAGCGTTCAACCGGGGTCAGCTTGCCGTCGCCACCGCGGCCGCCTCGGTCCTGCTGCACATCTCCAGGTGGGGCCAGTGGCGCATCGTCGCAGCCATCCTCGGCTACAACCTCCTGAACCTCCTCTTCGTCATGGAGGCCCAGCACCTCCTGCACGGCGTCCGGCTGGGCGAGGTCTTCCGACGGATGGTCACGCCGGTGCCGAGCTTCGTCGGCAGCTACCTCGTGCTGGGATGCCTCGGCGTCATCTTCGCCCTCGTCTACCAGCAGCTCGGCTGGTGGGCGGTCGCCCCCTTCCTCGTCCCACTGCTCTTCGCCCGCTACGCCCTCCGGCACTCCAAGCAGCTGGAGCAGGCCCAGCGGGAACGCCGGGCGCTGGCGGACAAGCTGATCGACGAACGGGAGCGGGAGCGGGCCCGGATCGCCAGCGACATGCACGACCTCGTGCTGCAGCGCCTCGCCGCCGTCCAGATCCAGTCGGACAACATCACCTCCGCCCTCAAGGCGGGCAAGAGCGACCAGGCAGCCGCCCTTGCTTCGATGGTGAAGCAGCAGGTGGCCGGCGCCATCGCGGACATCCGCACCGCGATCGCCGACCTGCGGCGCAGCGCCCTCGACGGTGCAGACCTCGGGGGGACCCTGGACCGCTACGTCCGCGCCTTCCAGGCCGAGACCGCCATCGACGTCGACCTGGACGTCGACGGTCTCGAGCCCGGGCAGCTGCCGCTGCCGGTGGCGCTCCTTCTCTACGAGTGCACGCAGGAGGCCCTCACCAACGTCGCCCGGCACGCGGGGGCGTCCCACGTCGACCTGCTGCTGCACCGGCTCGGAGACTCGGTGGAGCTGAAGGTGCGTGACAACGGACGGGGTCCCTCGGCCAACGGCAACGGCGGCGTACACCTGGGGCTCACCCTCACCAAGGACAAGGTGGCCCTGGTCGGCGGTGGCGCCTGGTTCGAGGGATGCGAAGGCGGGGGTGCCCAGGTCATCGTCCGGATCCCCGTGCGGAGCACCGATTGATGCCGAACCGCCAGGCGAGCCAGGGTTCCAAGTCCCTCATCAAGATCCTCATCGCCGAGGACCACGTCGTGCTGGCCGAGGCGCTGGGGACGATGCTGGGCTTCGACGACGCATTCTCGGTGGTCGGGACCGTCCCCTCGGGCGACGAGGCCATCGCCGCCTGCGTCGAGTTCAAGCCCGACGTCGTGCTGATGGACTACAAGCTGGTCGGGCTCAACGGCGTCGAGGCCACGAAGCGTATCCTGCGGCTGGTGCCCACGGCGAAGGTCCTCATACTCACGATGTTCGACAACCAGGAGATCGTGGCGGCCGCCGTCGCGGCCGGTGCTGCCGGGTTCCTCCCGAAGAACGTCGACAGCGTCGAGCTCAAGCGGGCCATCCACGCCGTCGCCCAGGGCAAGGGCTTCCTCCACCCGGACGTGACGATGCCGTTCCTGGAGCGCATCGGCGCCCTGGCGAGGGCCGACTCCCGGGAGCGCCTCACCGACCGTGAGCAGGTGGTCCTCCAGGAGCTGGCCTCGGGCAAGACCACCAAGGAGATCGCGGGCGCCCTGGTCGTCTCGGAGGAGACCGTGAAGACCCACCTCGCCCACATCTACCAGAAGCTTGGTGTCAACGACCGGGTGCAAGCCGTCGCCCTGGCGCTGCGCCGGGGCCTGGTTCGCTAGCCACGAGGCCCTTTCGAATGGACGACGGAGGCGGCGCGCTCGATCGCCGGCCGGTCCGGCGCGTCGCCGCGGTGTCGCTCGTCGCCGCGCTGGCGCTCGTGGCACTCAAGCTGGCCACCGCGCTCGCCACCGGCAGCGTGTCGATGCTGTCCGAGACTGCCCACTCCGGCCTGGACGCCATGGTGACGGCCATGACCCTCTACGCCGTCGGGGTGGCCGCCCGGCCCCCGGACGCCGACCACCCCTACGGCCACGGCAAGGCCGAGAACGTGGCGGCGATGGCCGAGGCCGTTGCCCTGCTGCTGCTCTCCGTCACCATCGGGCGGGAGGCCCTCCTGCGGCTCATCCACCCCGGGCCGCCCATCAAGACCGCCTGGTACGCCTTCGCCGTGATGGCGGCGTCGATGGTGCTCGACTCCGTCCGCTACCGCGCCCTGTCCCGGACCGGACGCAGGTACAACTCCCCGGCCCTGCTCGCCGACGCCGTCAACTTCAAGGCCGACCTGCTGACGTCGGCGGCCGTGCTGGGCGGCCTCGCCGCCGTGAAGCTGGGCCTGAAGGCTGCCGACGCCATCGGGGGCCTGGTGGTCGCAACCTACGTCTGCGTGCAGGCCCTCCTCATCGGGCGCCGCAGCATCGACGCCCTGATGGACCGGGCGCCGGAGGGAGCGGTCGGCAGGATCCGCCGGGCCGCCGGCGCCATCCCCGGGGTCGAGGAGGTACGGCGGGTCCGCCTGCGCTACGCCGG
>DASPZW010000347.1:0-2320 GCA_035636055.1 Actinomycetota bacterium | reverse complement strand
CCGCTGGTAATGTTCGATAGAGGCCTCTAAGTCAGAGACCGCCAGGGCAACGTGATCCACACGCCTGAGGACCGCCCGATCCTACCGTGGAGGTAAACATGAGCGAATCGGTCATCGTCGCCGGGGCACGCACCCCCATCGGCAAGTTCCTCGGCGCATTCTCCAGCATGTCCGCAACCGACCTCGGGGGGGTTGCGATCGCGGAAGCGGTCAAGCGCGCCGCCGTGGACCCCGCATCCGTCGACTACGTGATCATGGGCCACGTCCTCCAGGGCGGCCAGGGCCAGATCACGGCCCGCCAGGCCGCCGTCAAGGGCGGCATCGGCATGGACATCCCCGCCCTCACCGTCAACAAGGTGTGCCTCTCGGGGCTGAATGCGATCGCCCTCGCCGATCAGCTCATCCGGGCGGGCGAGGTCGAGACGGTGGTCGCCGGCGGCATGGAGTCCATGAGCGGTGCCCCCTATGCCATCCCGAAGGCCCGCCAGGGCGCCCGCATGGGCAACGCGGAGATGGTCGACCTGATGATCCACGACGGCCTGTGGTGCGCCTTCGACCACTGCCACATGGGCGAGAGCACCGACGCCGTCAATGCCGGCCTCGGCATCGGCCGCACCGAGCAGGACGAGTGGTCGGCCCGGTCGCATGAGCGGGCGGCCGAGGCCACCAAGGCCGGCCGCCTCGGCGACGAGATCGTGCCCGTCGACGCCCCCGGCCGCAAGGGCGAGGGCAACCGCGTGGAGACCGACGAGGGCATCCGCCCGGGCATGACCGCCGAGAGTATCGGCAAGATGCGCGCGGCGTTCACGAAGGAGGGCACGATCACGGCCGCCAACGCCTCCCAGATCTCCGACGGCGCCGCGGCCGTCATCGTCACCACCCGGGAGCGGGCCGAGCGCGAGGGCCTGACGATCCTCGCCACCATCGCCGGCCACGGCATGGTGGCCGGCCCGGACCCGTCCCTGCCCGCCCAACCCTCCAACGCCATCGCCAAGGCGGCGTCGAAGCTCGGCGTCGACCCCGCATCCTTCGACCTCTACGAGATCAACGAAGCCTTCGCCGCCGTGGCCCTGTGGTCCACCAAGCAGCTCGGCGTCTCCGAGGACAAGGTCAACGTCAACGGCGGCGCCGTCGCGCTCGGCCACCCCATCGGCGCCTCCGGGGCACGCCTCGTCCTCAGCCTGGCGATGGAGCTGCGCCGTCGCGGGGGCGGGACCGGGGCGGCTGCCCTGTGCGGTGGCGGGGGCCAGGGCGACGCCCTGGTCATCCAGGTCGACTAAACGAGGTCGACTAAACGAGGTCGACTAGACGAGTCCACGAGCCAATGAACGCCGGCCGCCTGGCTAGCAGGGGATGAAGAAGGGTATGCCCGTTGAAAAGGTGAGGTTCACGGCGGTCCGTGCTGGCACGGTCGTGCCCTGCGCTGGCGACTGGCCCACGACGGTGCCGGACGGGCTGGAGCAAGGCTTGGGAACCTGGGCAGCAACTTGCAGGCCAGCGGCGTTGAGATTGGCCACCGCCTGACCAAGCTGCTGCCCGATCACTGCCGGCACGGTGACGTTCACCGAGAAGGTCACGGCGGAACCCGGCGTCACCTGAGTACCCGCCGCCGGCGCCTGCGTCGCCACGACCCCGCCCGTGAAGTTGGCGGTGGGCTTCAGGCCGGCCTGGGTTGCCGCTGCCACTGCGGCGGCAGTTCCCTGGCCCACGAAGTTCGGGAGTGGGATGCGCACCGTGAGCGTCACCGCCGATCCCGGCGACGCGCTGGCGCCCGGGCTCGGATTCTGGCTCGCCACGACGCCGGTGCTGAAGTCGGGCTTCGGGGAGAGGCTTGCCTGGACCAGCGCTGAAACCGCCGGGCTCTCGGACTGGCCGACCACGTTCGGGACCTTGACGGTTGTCGTCCCCCCCGACAGCAGCTTCCACGTGACAAGCCCGCCGATGACCACGATGGCCGCCACGGCCACGATCCACCACGGGAAGGGTTTCTTGGGGGCCTTCGACGCCGGGACCACGAAGCTGACCGCCTGCCCCGTCGAATCCTCGTCGGGGTCTGCGTCGTTCTTCACGAGGATGGTCCCGCTGTAGGTGCCCGCCGCCGTCCCCGCCGGGCAGTTGATCTGGACGCTGCACTGGGCCGTGCCCTGCGGCGGCAGCGTGAACGATGCGGGACCCATGAGCGCAAGCCACGCCTTCGAGGCGGGCTCCTTGGCGGAGACGCCCACCACGGCCGTCACGGTTTGGCTGCTCGTGTTGCTGACCGTGTACGAGGCCTGCCCGGTGAAGCCCGTGGGCTCCTTCTTGCCCTCGGGCACGACTG
>DASPZW010000346.1:0-2108 GCA_035636055.1 Actinomycetota bacterium | reverse complement strand
GTCCCGACGTCCAGGTCATCGCCGCCGAGCCGGAGCAGGGGGACCTGGTGTACGGCCTGCGGTCGCTCGACGACGGCTTCGTGCCGCCCGTGTTCGACTCCAGCGTGCTTCACGGGCGCATCAAGGTGCGGTCGAACGACTCCGTCAACCTGACCCGCCAGGTGCTCGAGAAGGAGGGCATCTTCTGCGGGATCTCGTCCGGGGCGACGGTGCACGTCGCCCGCCGGATCGCGCAGAGGATCGACGCCGGCGACATCGTCTGCCTCTTCGCCGACGGGGGCTGGAAGTACCTCTCCACCGAGATCTGGACCAAACAACTCGAGCAGGCCGCCGAAGACGTCGAGTACATGCCGTGGTAGGGGGGCCCGGCGCCCCCACCGGCGCCCCCGGCGCTTCGGCGCGGGTTCCGGCGCGGGCCGAAGCGGAGCGGCCGATCGCCGTCTTCGACTCGGGTGTCGGCGGCCTGACCGTCGTGCGGGCGCTCGAGGAGCTGCTGCCCCAGGAGCACCTGGTCTACTTCGGTGACACGGCCCGGTCCCCCTACGGACCCCGATCGGTCGAGGAGGTCCACAGCTTCGCGTTTCAGATCATGGATCAGATGGTCCGCCGTGACGTGAAGATGCTCGTCATCGCCTGCAACGCCATGACGGCCGCCGCCTACGAGGAGGCGAGGGACACCTACGACATACCCGTCATCGGCGTCATCGAGCCGGCGGTCCGCTCCGCGGTG
The DNA here is from genome assembly GCA_035636055.1 of Actinomycetota bacterium. Lineage (GTDB taxonomy): Bacteria > Actinomycetota > CADDZG01 > JAHWKV01 > JAOPZY01 > JAOPZY01. The sequence goes on along the minus strand of DASPZW010000346.1, from coordinate 1,378 downwards.
CGGGCCACCCACAACCGCAAGATCGGCGTCCTGGGCACCCCGGTGACCATCGGCAGCGGCGAGTACCAGCGGGCGCTGTCGGCCACCGGTCGCCAGGTCGAGGTCTTCTGCCAGCCCTGCCCGGCCTTCGTCGACCGGGTCGAGGGAGGGGATCTCTTCTCCGAGGAGCTGATCGGGCTGGCCGAGGGATACCTCGCCCCCTTGCTGGCGGCCGACGTGGACACGTTGATCCTGGGATGCACCCACTACCCGCTGCTGAAGGGCGTCCTGCACTGGGTGACCAAGGGGGACGTGGAGCTGATCTCCTCCGCGGAGGCGGTCGCCCGGGATGTCTACGCCCGGCTCGTCTCCGAGGGTCTCCTGCGCCGGGTGAAGGAGCTGGGCACCCGGCGCTTCATGGTCTCAGGTGACCCCGAGCAGTTCCGGGCGGTAGGGTCTCGCTTCCTGCCGGAACTGAGGGAAGTGGAGGCCGTGCCGTGGGCGTGAGGGAGTCGAGATGCCGGTCGCTGTAACCGTGCTGGGGGGGAGCGGGACCTTCCCCGCGCCGGGAGCTGCCTGCTCGGGCTACCTGTTCCGGTCGGCGAACACCAACCTCTGGGTGGACATGGGGCCCGGGACGTTTCCCAACCTCCAGAGCCACCTCGATCCTGCGGACGTGCACGCGATCGTGCTGACGCACGTCCACCTCGACCACATCACCGACTTCCTGCCGTACACGTACTGGAAGCGCTTCGGGCCGGGCAAGGAGGCGCCGCCGATCGACGTCTACGCCCCGGCCGGGACCGGGGAATTCCTCGGCCACCTCGCCGGGGGGGACCCCACGTACGAGGGCCACGTCAACTTCAAGGAGATCGACTCCACCCTGATCGAGACCATCGGCGACTTCGAACTGCGCTTCTGCAGGACCCGGCACCCCGTCGAGACGTACGCCATCCGGGCGCTGGCCAGCTCCCAGACCATCGTCTACACCGCCGACACCGGCCCGAGCCGGCCGGTGACGGATTTCGCCTGGGGAGCGAACCTCCTGATCGCCGAGGCGAGCTTCCAGCAGACCACCAAGGAGGGCGCCGACCTGCACATGACCGCGCAGGAGGCCGGCCAGATGGCGGCCCAGGCCCAGGTGACGCAGCTGGCCCTCACCCACATCGTGCCCGGGCTGGACCCCAAGGTCAGCATCGAGCAGGCCGCACGGGAGTACCGGGGCGAGATCCACGCGACTTCCGACAATTTACGGATTGTCGTCTACTGACGAAGGGGGGTTCGGGGGGAGTAGCAGCCCCCAAAGAGAGCCACTCGGCGCTAGAGGCTGCGATCCCCCTGAAGAGAGGAACGAGGGGGGTTCGGGGGGAGTAGCAGCCCCCCGGAGAGAGCCGCCCGG
>DASPZW010000345.1:0-5644 GCA_035636055.1 Actinomycetota bacterium | reverse complement strand
CCGGGACAACGTGGTGGCCGCCACCCGGATCAACGAGCCCGGTGGTGAGGTCAGCGTCACCAAGAAGCGGTTCCCGACGACCCGGCGGGGCCTCGGGGAGCTTGCGGCCTTGCTTACCGGCGAAGCGGTCACCAGGGTGGCCATGGAGGCCACCGGGGTGTACTGGAAGCCCGTGTACTACGCCCTGGAGGGGCTCTACGACGAGCTGTGGCTTTGCAACGCCCAGCACGTGAAGAACGTACCCGGCCGCAAGACCGATCTGAGCGATGCCGAGTGGCTGGCAGACGTGGCTGCCCACGGGATGGTGCGGCCCTCCTTCGTGCCGCCCCCCGAGATCCGGGAGCTGCGGGAGCTCTCCCGGTACCGCAAGACCCAGGTCGACGCCAGGGCGAGGGAGATCCAGCGCCTGGAGAAGACCCTGCAGGACGCCGGCATCAAGCTCACCTCGGTCGCCTCGGTTGTGTGGGGTGTCTCCTCCCGCAAGATCATCGAGGCGCTGATCGCCGGGGAGCGCAACCCCGCCGTGCTGGCCGACCTGGCCGTTGGCAAGCTGCGCCCCAAGACGGCCCAGCTCGAGGAGGCCCTCGACGGGCGCTTCGGCAACCACCACGCCCCCACTCCACACCCCAAAAACCAAGGCAAACCAAGGTCAGCCCCGGGGGTCCCCTTGCACCGCGCCTAAGATCCGTAGCGAACGGGGGGATTTCACCCCAGTTCTCCAAGGCGCTCCGGGCGGCCCCCTGCCCTTGCCCGGCTGCGGGTCCGGGGACTCCCGCGGGTAGGCGGAATGGGTAGGCTGGGTCCATGCACACCGAGGACGTGCTCCGCGAACTGAAGAAGTGGGGGATGTCCCTGCCCAGCCTTGGCAAGTTGGTCGTGGCCCTGCTGGCCGACTCCCGCGTGCCCAGGACGAACAAGCTCGTGGTCGGGGCGATCACCGCCTACTTCGTCACCCCGGTGGGCGTCCTGCCCCGCCGGCTGCTCGGGCTGAAGCGGATCAACGAGCTGATCCTCCCGGTGATCGCCATCGACGTCCTCCTGAACGGTGCCAGCGACGAGGTCCTCAAGGACCACTGGCAGGGTGACCCCGAGGTGCTGCGCACGCTGCGGGGTCTGGCCCGCCGGGGGAGCGCGCTTGCGCCCTCAAAGGTGCGGCGCATCTTCGGCAGCGTCGCCTAGCAACCCTCGAGCATGCGCGGCCCCGCAGGCGCCTTCGTTCTCGTTGGCCTGGAGACCTTCGCCGGCACCTTCGTACTGATGTGGATCACGATGCTGGCATGGCGCGTGGTCGACCGTGGCCACTACCGGGCGGCCGCCTACTGCCTGGTGCCCCTGGTCGCCGCTCTCTCCTTCGCCCTGCCCCGCAACCTCCGGACCGAGGGCTTCATCCTCGCCGGCCTGATGGCGGCGTTCCTCGTGGCCGTCTACACCCAGCGCCCGCTGCTCGAAATCGGGAGCGGCGCCCTGGCGTCGGCGTTGAGCGTTTGGCTGATCCTCCAGGGGGGGTCTCGGACCTGCGGCGGGTGTGGCGACGGCGTCGCCCTGGCCGTCGCCGGCACGTTCTTTCTCGGCGCCGTCACCCATGCGATGGTCCTGGGGCACTGGTACCTCAATCAGCCCCGCCTGCCCATCGAGCCGCTCAAGGGGGCCACCTGGATCATGCTCGCCTCCTTCGCCGCCGCCGGCCTGGCCGGTATCCTCACCCGGGGCAGGCTCCTGCGTGCGGTGCTCCCCGGCCTGGTGGCCTTCTCGGCGTCGGGATACTGGTGGGCCTGGGTGCTCCTGCTCGCCGGGACGATCGTCCTCGGCCTGATGGTGCGCTCGACCGTGTGGGCCAGGTCGACCCAGTCGGCCACCGGCCTGCTCTACATCGCGATGATCACCGCCATCGGCGCCCAGTTCCTGGTCAGCCTGCTCGTCGCTCCCTGAAGGTTTAACGAAGGTCCGGCGCTACGATTGCTTGGGAACGATTCCACGAGGAGGAGCGAGCCATGGTCCAGGAAGTCCTGTCCGTACCGGAAGTCACGTGCGAGCACTGCGTCAACGCCATCGAAGGAGCCGTCGGGGCTCTGGCGGGCGTGGACAGCGTGAAGGTGGACCTGGATCGCAAGGACGTCACGATCAGCTACGACGACGCCCAGGTGGGCCACGAGAGCATCGTCACCGCCATCAAGGACGAGGGCTACGAGGTCGCCGGCGTCGCAGCCGGCTAGCAAGCCAAACCCGCTCCGCAGCATCCCAATACCTTCCAGCCTTTCCTTAAAACGCCTGGCCCGCGCACGGGCCGGGCGTCGTTGTCGTGCCGGCTTGTCGTGCTGGGTTGTCGTGCTGGGTTGTCGTGCTGGCACCACCATCGCGGGACGTGTACTAGCACCCTTGCCAGCCGGCCTCCCTATTTGAGAATATCGCGCTATGTGATCGTTTACCTCCCGCAGGTCGCGGGAGGTGGGAGAGGAGTGCAGACATGGCAGACGAGAGCAAGCCGGAACCGCCGGCCTCACCGCCGGCGGCGCCAGATCCTGAGGCCAAGTTCCCGAAGACCGAGCTCGAGAAGCACCCCAAGATGGAACTCGAGAAAGTCCCCAAGTCCGAGATGGAGAAGGACGCCAAGACCGAAGTCGAGAAGTTCCCGAAGACCGAGTTCGAGAAGCACCCCAAGATGGAGCTCGAGAAAGTCCCCAAGTCCGAGATGGAGAAGGACCCCAAGACCGAAGTCGAGAAGTTCCCGAAGTCCGAGTTCGAGAAGCATCCCAAGACCGAGCTCGAGAAGTTCCCCAAGTCCGAGATGGAGAAGCTGATAAAGCCCGAGAAGCACGAGCAGAAGGAGTTCAAGGCCGAGGGCAAGGCCGAGCACAAGGAGTTGCTCATCAAGGAGCACAAGCCCGAGAAGTTCGAGCAGAAGGAAAAGCCCGAGCACAAGGAGTTCAAGGCCGAGGGCAAGGCCGAGCACAAGGAGTCGTTCGTCAAGGAGCACAAGCCCGAGAAGTTCGAGCAGCCCGAGAAGCCGTTCTCGACCGAAGGCCCCCAGGGGCCCGGCCCGGTGGAGGACCCGATGGCGGTGATCCACGACCGGCTCTCCGCCATCGAGAGCGCCATCGCCGAGCTTCGGCACTTCATCAAGCCTGAGGACCGGCCGGACCTGAGCCAGGGAGCGCTCAGCAACGAGCCCGACGTCAAGAAGACCACCTGATCCCCTTGCCGGGCCCCCCTTGCCGGGCCCCTCGACGACCGGAGCGATCGCCCATGTGGCTCGTGCTGTGCGACGACCATGACCTCGCCGCCCAGTGGGCGTTCCTCGGGCTTGCCGAGCGTGGGCTGGCGCCGCTGGAGCTCGTGACCTCCGGCGCGCTGGCCCACGCCCGGCGGTGGGTGCACCGGGTGACCACCGGCGGCGCCCACGTGGAGGTGACGCTTCACGATGGCCGCACGTTCGACAGCCGCCGGGTCCGGGGGGCCCTCAACCGCTTGGTCGGCGTCTACAACGCCGGGACCTTCGCCGCTGCGGCCGGCGACCGGGAGTACGCGACCCAGGAGTTCTACGCTTTTCTCGTGAGCTCGTTGCACTGCCTGCCGGGCTCGGTGTTGAACCCTCCCGGGTACCTCGGGCTGTCTGGGCGGTGCCGTCACGAGTCGGAGTGGGCGGTCCTTGCGGCGAGCGCCGGCCTCCCGACGACCCCGTACCGGATGCCGGCGCCGCCCGTCCCGCCCCTGGCCGGACGGCCGGCACGCCGTAGCGTGGTGGTGCTCGGCGATCTCGTGTTCGGTGTCCCCGACGCGGCGGGGCTCCGGGACGGGTGCCGCCGCCTGGCGGCCCTCGCCGGGACGGAACTGCTCGGCGTGGACCTCGAGGTGGACGACGCCGGGGGCTGGCGCTTCGCGGCAGCGACACCGCAACCGGACCTGCGCCTGGGAGGAACGCCGTTCCTGGAAGCCCTGGCCGCCAGGCTCCGTCAATGATCCTGCTCTGCGGGATACCGTCCGAGACGTCGCTCCGGCTCGTCCACGACGAGGTCTGCCGCCTCGGGGCCCCCTCCCTGCTGCTGAACCAGCGCTGGGTCGCGGAGGTCCGCATGGATTGCGAGATCGTCAATGGCCACGTCGGCGGGTGCCTCGCCGTTCGGGGCAGCGACTATCCACTGGACGCCTTCGACGGCGTGCTCATCCGCATGATGGACGACCGCGAGCTGCCGGAGGTGAAGGCGGACCCGGCCCTCCTCGGCCACAGCCGGGCGCTGCACGACGCCCTCTACCACTGGTGCCAGATCGTACCGGGGCGCGTCCTCAACCGGCCGGATGCGATGGCGTCGAACGGATCGAAGCCCTACCAGGCCCAGCTCATCGCCGCCCAGGGCATCGGGGTGCCGGCGACCCTGGTCACGACCGACCCCAACGAAGTGCTCGCGTTCCGCAGCGAGTGGGGGCGTGTCGTCTACAAGTCGGTCAGCGGGGCGAGGTCCGTCGTGCGCGAGCTGGGCGACGACGACCTCGACCGGCTGGACGACATCCGGTGGTGCCCCGTCCAGTTCCAGCAGCACGTGGAGGGCGAGGACGTACGGGTCCACGTCATCGGGGAGGAGGTCTTCGCCACGGCCATCAGCAGCGGCGCCACCGACTACCGGTACGCCGCCCGGGAGGGAGGAGACCCGGCCGCGCTGCGCCCCCTGGACCTGCCCGACGAGCTCGCCGGGCGCTGCGTGCGCCTCACCGCCGCCCTCGGTCTCGGTTTCTCCGGCATCGACCTGCGCCTCACCCCTGACGGCGAAGCGGTCTGCTTCGAGGTGAACCCGAGCCCGGCCTTCAGCTACTACGAGGCCAACACCGGCCAGCCGATCGCCGCGGCGGTCGCGAGGTACCTGGCCGACACCTCGCTCAGAGCCACCTCCGGACGACCGCTGACTGGAGCCAGGTAGCGGCGGGCCCGCCAGCAGAGCCGACTCTGGTCCGGAACGTCGGCGCTGTCCGCCTCGCCACGCTTAGTGACGACGTGCCGGGGGCAGCGTTCCGATCTGCCGCTCCCGCCGCCCGTCGAAGCCCCGAGGTGAGGAGGCCGGAACCTTCTTTGTCCGCCAGGCGGCGTTGGAACGGCCGGTTACGGACAAAGAAAGGTTTGCTCACGGTCGCTTTTCATGAAACTTGGCCCGGCGAGGGCAACGCAAGACAGTAGTCTTCGCCGGGCCAAGCCCAGGCCAAGCCCCGGTCTGTCACTCTCAGGCGACGACGAAGAAGCAGGATGAAGAAGAAGAAGGCCGATGCGACCTTGTCCATGTCAGCCGTCAGGTCCACGCCAAGTTTCGCGTTGCGGATCAGGGCCTCCGAGCCACCGGCGAGAGCGTGACGCCCGACGTCCGAATCCACCGGAAAAGTAAGCGATTTTAGCCAAAACGCCCCAAAATGAGTCTTTTTGTCGCAAGGTTCGGCGGGGTCAGGGTTTCGACGAGGGATGCGGAGGAGGTGCCGTGGCGCCAGCGATTCTCGTGGTCGAGGACGAGGTCAAGATCCGGGATCTCCTCCGCTCGTATCTCGAGCTCGAGGGCTTCGACGTCGTGTCGACTGGGTCGGGGGCCGACGCGATCGGTCTGGTCCAGACCGCGGCGCCGGACCTGGTCGTCCTCGACCTGCGGCTGCCAGACGTCCCCGGCGAGTC
>DASPZW010000344.1:0-8144 GCA_035636055.1 Actinomycetota bacterium | reverse complement strand
GCGCCATTCGCTGGCGGGCATCGCCGAGGAGATGGGGGCGACGCTACGGCGCACCGCCCGGTCCCCCAACATCACGGAGCGGGAAGACGCCTCCTGCGCCCTGGCGACGCCTGCCGGGGAGATGTGTGCCCAGGCCGAGCTCATCCCGGTGCACCTGGGGGCGATGCCGGCGAGCATCGCGGCTGTCCTCGAGCGGTTCGGCGACCTGGCGGAGGGAGACGCCGTCCTGGTCAACGACCCCTTCGCCGGCGGCACCCACCTGAACGACCTGACCCTCGTGTCGCCGGTCTTCGACGGCGGCGCGTTGCTCGGCTACGTCGCCAACCGGGCCCACCACGCAGACGTCGGCGGGAAGGTCCCGGGCAGCATGCCCGGCGACTCGACAGACGTCTACCAGGAGGGGTTCCGCCTACCGCCGGTCCTCGCCTGGCGGCGGGGAGAGCCGGATGCCACCGTCCTGGCGCTGATCGCGGCAAACTCGCGGACGCCGGCGGAGCGCCGGGGGGACCTCGCGGCGCAGGCGGGCGCCAACGCAGTGGGCGCCGCCCGGCTGCGGGCCCTCGCCCGGCGGATCGGCACCGCCGCCCTGGCCGGCGCCATGTCGGGCCTGATCGACTACAGCGAGCGGGCGGTCCGGGCCGGCATCGCCGGCCTCCCCGACGGCGAGTGGTCCTTCGAGGACTTCCTCGACTCCGACGGGAGTGGGTCGTCCCTGATCGTGCCGGTCCGCATCGCGGCGACCGTCCGCATCCGTGGCGACGAGATGGTCGTCGACTTCACCGGGACGGACCCCCAGGTCCGCGGCAACGTCAACGCCCCGCTCGCGGTGACCATCTCGGCGGTCACCTACGTGGTCCGGGCCCTCACCGGCCCGGACATCCCGCCGACCGCCGGCGGCATGCGCCCGGTGACCGTCATCGCCCTGCCGGGCACCGTCGTCAACGCCCGGTCGCCCGCCGCCGTCTCGGCCGGCAACACCGAGACCTCGCAGCGCATCGTCGACGCTGTCTTCGGGGCACTCGCCCAGGCGGTCCCCGACGCCATCCCGGCGGCCTCCCAGGGGACGATGAACAACCTGATCATCGGCGGTCCGTCGTTCGCCTACTACGAGACCATCGGCGGGGGCCAGGGCGGCCGGCCGGGACTCGCCGGCATGGACGGCGTCCACACCGGGATGACCAACACCAAGAACACCCCCGCCGAGGCGCTCGAGTACGCCTACCCCCTCCGCGTGCGTCGCTACGAGTTGCGTGACGCCACCGGCGGCGAGGGCCGGTGGCGGGGCGGCGCGGGGATCCGACGAGACGTCGAGGTCCTCTGCGACTCGGCGACCGTGTCCCTGCAGACCGAACGCCGCACCCGGGCCCCCTGGGGCCTCGCCGGGGGCGGCCCGGGCGCCCCCGGCCGCAACGTGCTCCTTCGAGACGGAACCGAGACCAACCTCCCCGACAAGGTCACCCTGGAAGTCCGCAAAAACGACATCATCTCCGTCCAAACGCCCGGCGGCGGGGCTTGGGGACGAAGTGTTTCTGTTTGACCGCGTAGAACGCGGTCAAACAGAAAAACATCTCCGCAAGGGCCTCAGCGCCGGCTGCGGACGTAGTCCGACAGCACGAACCGCCCGAGGTCCTGGTTGTCCATCCGGAAGACCCGGCCCGCCGTCAGGCGGCCCAGCCGCTCCATGAAGGCCACCAGGCCCGGGGACTCCTCGAGCATGAAGACGTTGAGCGTCACGCCCGACGCCGCCAGGTGCATCGCCTCGGCGAGCGTCCGGTGGATCGTCTCCGACGTCGGCGGCCAGGAGAAGAAAGCCTCGGGGGCACGATCGGGGCCGAGGTCGACGAGGTGGGCAGTCGGCTCTCCGTCGGTGACCATGATCACCTGTTTCGAGGCCCGCGGCTCGTCGGCCAGCAGCCGGCGGGCGAGCAGGAAGGCGTGCTGCATGTTGGTCCCGTAGACACGCTCCAGCGGCCCCCGGGCCGTGAGATCGGTGGGCTGCAGCCGGCGGGCGTAGTCCGAGAACCCGATGAGGTAGAGCTTGTCCTGCGGGTACTTGCCCTCGATGAGGGCATGGAGGGCAAGGGCCATCCGTTTGGCGGGGAGCCAGTGGCCGCGCAGGGGCATCGAGAACGACAGGTCGAGGAGCAGCGCAGTGGCGGTCCGGGTCCTCGTCTCGGACTCGACGAGCTCGAAGTCGTCCGGCCGCATCGCCACCCGGCCCCCGTGCGCCACGACGCCGGACGCGGTCGAGCGGAGGAGGGCGTTGAAGATGCTGCGCTGGACAGCGATCTCTCCGGTGTCCCCGTACCGCCAGGGACGGGTGGCCCCGGTCGGCTCGGCGGCACCGCCCGCCTCGCGGGTCTCGTGCACGCCGGCCTGCTCCGTGTGGAGCTTCTCGAAGACCGCGACGAGCGCGCGCTCGCCCAGACGGCGGGCGCCCCGGGGCGACACCTCGAGTCTGCCCTTCTGGTGGGTTACGATCCCCGCCTCCTCCAGCACCTTCTCGATCTGGCGGAGCCGCCGGAGGTCCGAGACCGCCTTGTCCCCGAGGGCGCGGCGCAGCTTCTCCTCGTCCACGTCTTCGAGGGTGGCCCCGGCGTAATCGCCGGCCAGCGCCTGCTCCAGCTCTTCGAGGTTGCTGAGCTCCTCCACCGCCCCCACCGCCGCGGACAATGGCATGGGTTCGGACCCGATTCCCTCGCCCACCGGCTGGTCCCAGGGGAGGTGGGGGGCCAGGGCGCGGAGCTCGCCCGCGAGCTGGTCCATCTGGAAGCCGAGATCCATGTCGGCCAGCAGCGCATCCGCCAGCTCCTGGAGCTGGCGCCGCTGCTCCGGCGAGAGGCTGGCGAGCAGCCGGCTCATCGCGGCCATGCGCCGGGCCAGGACCTCGAGCAGCTCGTCCAGGGTCTTGGGCTGCTCGGGGAACATGTCGCCGTAGCGCTCCATGAACCCGGGGAAGTCGAAGTCGTCGCCCCGCTCCCGGGCGGCGATCATGGCGTTGAGCTCCGCGAGCATTTCCCGGACCCGGGCGACGTCGCCGGGCGTGAGCGAGCCCATCCCGCCGGTCAGGCTCCGGAAGTGGGCGTCGAGGATCTCCTTCTGGAGCTCGGCGACCAGCTCGTCGAAGGCCTGCTGGGCCTGCGGGCTCGTGAACCGGTAGTCCATCAGCTCCTTGAGGGCTGCGGCCGGGCTCCCGGGAAGGGTGTCGAGGAAGCTCTCGCGCATCCGGGCGTCCTCGCCGGTAGGGCCGGCCGGGTCGCCGGCCGTCCGGGAGGCAAGCTCCTCCCGCTCGGTGGTGAGGATCTCGGCCAGGCGCTCCGCGACCTCCGCCATCGGCCCTTCGAGGTTCAGGTCACGGGTCGCCCGCCGCCGCTGGGCTTCCAGGCGCCGCCGGATGTCGTCCAGGCCCCCGAGCCGGCCGGGCATGCCGCGGCGCATGAGCCGGCGCAACGCCGCGTCCGCGCCGTACCCGGCGAGGATGTCGTCGGAGAGCTCGTCGAGGATGTCCCCGACGTCGAGATCGGGCCCGAACGGGTCCTGGGTGCCGTCCCACTGCTCGTACCGGGACTGCATCGCGCGATCCCTACGACGAACCGAACTTCCACGCGCCGGGGCCGGCGGTGTGCTTCGTGAGGCGCTTGGAGAGGTGGAGCCCCTCCAGGGCGAACTCGAGGGCGGCGGCAGCGCTCTGCCGGCTCTCCTCGGTCAGCTCGAGGCGCCGCATGATCCGTCCGAGACCTGGCACCTTGCCGAACTGGGCGAGGAAGGTCTCGGCCCCCATGACGTCGGACGTCTCGACGGCCAGGCCCTCCTCGAAGAGCTGCTGGAGGGCCGAGAGGTTCTCGCCGCCGAGCCGGCGCCGGTAGATGTCGACCAGCGCCCGCTTGAGCGCCTGTTCCAGGACCCATTCCTCGCGGCCCTCTTCGAGGGTCTCGAACTCGATGCGCCCCATCGACGCCGCGACGGCGGCCCACAGGTCGACCGGGCGGGGGACCGCGATGGGCTCGCCGGCACGCACGGCTCGCCGCAGGGCGCTCGCGGCGACGATCTCGACGTTGCCGATCGTGTAGCGCACCGAGACGCCGCTGCGCTGGTTGACCTGGGAAGACTGGCGGAGCTGGCGGGTGAGCTCGGCCAGGACCTCCTTCAGGAACAGGGGGACGGCGACCGCCGGCACGCCGTCGGTGGCGGGAGGGATCGTCGCCTCCTGGTCCATGATCCGCATCTCGCTGGCGATGTCCGTCGGGTAGTGGGTGCGGACCTGCGTGCCGAAGCGGTCCTTGAGCGGCGTGATGATGCGGCCACGGTGCGTGTAGTCCTCCGGGTTGGCGCTCGCCACCAGGACGAGGTCCAGGTCGAGCCGGATCTTGTATCCGCGGATCTGCAGGTCCCGCTCCTCCAGGATGTTGAGGAGGCCCACCTGGATGCGCTCGGGCAGGTCGGGAAGCTCGTTGACCGAGAAGATCCCGCGGTTGGTGCGGGGGATGAGCCCGTAGTGGATCGTGAGCTCGTCGGCGAGGTAGCGGCCCTCGGCCACGCGGATGGGGTCCACGTCCCCGATGAGGTCGGCCACCGAGGTGTCGGGGGTCGCCAGCTTCTCCGCGTAGCGGGTGTCCCGCCCGATCCACACCACGGGGGTCTCCGGCCCGAGCTCGGCCGTAAGGGCGCGGCAGCGGGCACAGATGGGATGGTACGGGTGGTCGTTGACCTCGCAGCCCTCGACGATGGGGATCTCCTCATCGAGCAAGTCCACGAGGTGGCGGATGAGGCGCGTCTTCGCCTGGCCGCGCTCGCCGAGCAGGATGATGTCGTGGCCCGCCAGGATGCCCCGCTCCAGGCTGGGCAGCACCGACGTCCCGTAGCCGACGATGGACTCGAAGAGCTCCTCGCCACGGTGCAGTCGGCGCAGCAGATTGGCGCGCAGCTCCTGCTTGACCGTGCGGTCAGGGTACCCGGCCGCCCGCAGCTGGCCGGCCGTCGTGGGCCGGCTCATGCGAAGGCCCTACAGATACTGTCCCGTCCCATGCTCGGGCACCTGGCCGATCGGGCGTTGCGGCGACTGGGGCTCGCCCACACCCTGGGCCAGCGCAAGTTGGCCCTGCATCTGCTGGTACTGCATGGCGGCCTGCAGGCCCTGGAACATGCCGCTCAACCACCCGATCAGCCCGGCGTAGGCGATGCGGACCTCCTGGGCCGTCGCGCCGTCCTTCAGGGCAAGGCCGAGATCCATGGCGTTGAGCTCCTCGCGCAGGATGTCGGGCAGGCCCTCGGCGACCTGCGCGGACACCCGTTCGTAGAGCGCGGCAAGCTCGGCTGCGGTGTGCTTGTCGGGGTCCATCTGGCGCAGCTCTTCGAGCACCGCCTTCACAACCCCTGCCAGGCGCAGGAGCTTCTCCGGGTCCAGGGGCCGGTCGCCGGTGCCGGGGCCCCTGGCGGGGGTCTCGGAAGGAGCGGGCTGCGTGTCGACCATGCGAACCAGGATACCCGTCCTGCGGCGGGCGTCCCCCCGGAGCCCGCCGGGATCCCGCTGGCGGCAAATGTTCGCGAACTGTTCACGAAGATGGCGGATAGGTGTCGCCGTCGTGAAACGCGGCCCCGATAGCGTGCCTCTTGGATGACTCGGGGACAGGAGGACGAGCGGTTGAGGAACGCTAGCAGGCATGGGCTCTTCCGGCGGCTCAGGCGTGCGACCTCCCGGACTCCTTCTGTCCCCGGTCCCATCCCTCCGGCGCAGGCCGAGGTGTGGCTGCGCCACGACCCCGACGACCGGCTCCGGGTCGAGCACATCGCCGAGCCCGTTTGGGTCGTGGAGCTGGAGCTCGACTAACTCGACTACGAGGCTTTGGCGACCCCGCCCCGCGGGACTCCCTGCGGCAGATCCAGCACGGTAGGGCCAAAGAAAGGCTCACGGAAGATCTCGGCGCTGGGGGCCCACGACGTACTTCGGGTCACGGGCGGCTGCCTTCCCTGCTTCGAAGATTGCGAAGCGCTGCAGGGCGCTGCCCGCCGCCACGGCCAGGCCCCCAACGACGGCCAGCGGGCGCCGGCGCCGCCCGCCCAGGAGCGCGATGACCGCCCCGCTGGCGGTGAGCGCCTTGGAGGCGGTCGCCAGCCTTCCGGCCAGGCCCGTCTCGTAGGTCTCCGCAAACTCCGGGCCGATCCGCCGGTGTAGCGCCTCCATGGCGGCCAGCTCCAGGGCGGCGCCGGCCACGAGGACACGCCGGGCGGGGCCCGCCGTCGCCGGCGGGGCGAGGGCCACGGCGATACCCCCGGCGCTCGCGGCGGCACTCCCGGCGAACACGAACGGCAATTCACGTCGGGCCTCGTGCCAGGCCGGTACCGCGGTGTCGGCGATGAGGACTCCCGTGTAGGTCGCCACCGCAGGCCCGAGGGCCCCAGCGGCGGCGTCGGCGAGCGCCCCTGCCCGGGGCAGGATGCCGAGGAGGTCGCTGGCGGCCCCGGCCGCCGCGGCCGAGCCGAAGGCACCCAGCAGCCACGAGCCCACGCTCATCGGGCTCGTGGGCTTCAGGACCCGCAGCATGTTCAGGGCACGGGCGGGCCGGCCCAGGTCCTTCACCAGGAACGCCGTGCTGAGCCCGAGGCAGGCTTGGGTGACGAGGCGGCTCTGGCGTGCGAGGAGTTTGTTGCCGGTCAGCCGAGCCCCGAGGGCGAGCATTGCCGACCCGGCCGCCACGCCGCCGGTGAAGAAGTAGGCAGGGATGAACCACTTCCACACCGGCGGCTTGAGGATGGGCTTGTCGTAGTAGGTCCGCACCTCGACGTCGGGGACCATCGCCCGCTCGGCCCCCCGCCGGGCTCGCGGCCCACCCCGCCGGGACCCCCCGCTCCGCGGCGGCTCGCGCCCACTCACCGGCGCCGGCCCAGGAATGCCGCTGCGACACCCACCGCCATCGACAGCGCGGCAAGCCCGGCCGACCGCCACATCGAGGGCAGGTCCCTCGTCGTGCTGACCGGGTTGGGCGGCAGGCCGTAGACCTCCGGCTCGTCGAGCAGCAGGAAGAAGGCACCGGCTCCCCCGACGCCGTCGCCCGGGTCGGCCCCGTAGAGCCGGGCGCCGGGCTCCCCGCCCTGCTGGAGGGTGGCCACCCGCTCCTCCGCCCGCGTGCGAAGCTCCAGCAGCTCGCCGAACTGGATGGACTCGGTGGGGCAGGCCTTGGCGCAGGCGGGGGTGAGGCCGTCCTTCAGGCGGTCGTAGCAGAGCGTGCACTTCCAGACCCGTCCGTCATCCTCCCGCCGGTCGATCACGCCGAAGGGGCACGCCGGAACGCAGTAGCCGCAGCCGTTGCAGATGTCCTGCTGGACCACGACCGTCCCGAACTCGGTGCGGATCAGCGACCCGGTCGGGCAGACCTCGAGGCAGGCCGCCGAGGTGCAGTGTTTGCAGACGTCCGAGCTCATGAGCCACCGCACGCCCCCGGCCCCCGGGCGCCCCTGCTCGATGAAGGCCACGTGGCGCCAGGTGCTGGCCCCGAGGGCGCCGGTGTTGTCGTAGGACATGCCCAGGAACGCCAGGCCGTCCTCGGGGACGTTGTTCCACTCCTTGCAGGCCACCTCGCACGCCTTGCAGCCGATGCAGACGCTCGTGTCGGTGAAGAAGCCCATCCGCGGCGGGTGCTCCTCCCAGCCGGCGAGGGACGAGGGATCGGGTGCGCTCACGAGCGCCCCCCCTTCTGGTCGGACGGGAGGTGGGACGCGTGGTCGGCCGGCAGGCCTGCCCGGACCCGGTACGCCTCGACCAGGTCCAGCAACGCCGGCCCACGCGGGCGCCGTCCGGGCCGGATGTCACAGGTCCCCGCCTTGCTCTCCTGGATGTGGACGTTGGGATCGAGCACGATCGGGGCGAGATCGTTGGCCGAGTCCCCCGTGACGAGGCCCCGGGTGCCCCAGTGATACGGCAGGCCCACCTGGTGCACGACCTTGCCCTGCACCTTCAGCGGCGCCACCCGCTCGGTGACCAGCACCCGGGCCTCGATCGCGGTGCGGGGCGTGATGACGGTGGCCCAGCCCCCGTGGGTCAACCCCCGGAGGCGGGCGAGGTCGGGGCTCACCTCGCAGAACATCTCGGGCTGCAGTTCCGACAGGTGGTGCAGCGTGCGGGACATCCCCCCGGCCGTGTGGTGCTC
>DASPZW010000343.1:0-9511 GCA_035636055.1 Actinomycetota bacterium | reverse complement strand
CGGCCATGGCGGAAGTCCCCGGGGCCGGTGTGGAGGCCCCCGCGGCCATGGCGGAGGTTGAGGCGCCAGCCGCAGCCAAGACCGCAGCCAAGGCCAAGCCCCCGGCCCGGGCCAGGACCAAGGCCAAGCCCAAGGCAGCGGTGCCGGGAGCTGCTCCAGTGCCACCGCCCCCAGCAACGGCAGCCGCGCCGGTGCCGGCCACGCCGGTCACGCCCCCGGGACCTGCCAGAGCCCCGATGCCCGTCCCGGGCGCCGAAGCCGAGTCCGGCGTTCCTGGCCCTGCCCCGGCACGCGCTCGGGCACCGAGGTCCCGGACGCCTCGGGCTCGGGCGTCCGCTCCCGCGGCTCCCGCGGAGGCCCCTGCGGACACGTCCGGGGGTCCCGCCCCCGTCACGCTGCCCCGGCCCGCCGAGGCTCCCGCACCTGCGCCCGTCATTCACATGGGTTGGGAGGCCGAACCGTTGGTGTCGCCACGGAGGGGGCGTCCCGTCCCCGTGGGTGACGAAGCCCCCGAGGCAGGCCCCCTGGAGGGGGAGGAGCCTGGGGACGGTGCTCCCACCGAGGCTCGCCGGCGCCGCCGGCGCCGCCGGCGCAAACCCTCGACCACGGCGCCCGGTGCCCTCACCGCCGAGGCTGGTGAGGGCTCGCCGGCCGAGGAGCCGGCCGAGGAGCCGGTGGAGGATGCGGCCCCCGTGCTCGGGGAGCGCCAACCTACCGAGGGAGATGGCGAACCATCACCCGAGGCTCCAGCGGCCGAAACCTCCAGTGCCGCTCGACGGCGTCGCCGGCGGCGAAGGGGTGGGGGATCGGGCGCCCGGCCGAACGACGTGGAGGGGGCCGCCCCCACACCGGAACCCGAGGACGGCGAAGGCCAGGCAGCCGAGCCGGGATCCGGACTCCTGCCCGAGGCACCCGCAGCAGAGGGCGAACCCACCCCGGCACCGCGCCGCCGCCGGCGGCGAGGATCGGGTGGCGCTGGCGCGCCTGCGACGGAGGCGGGAACGGAGGCGGGAACGGAGGCGGGAACGGAGGCAGAGGCGCCCACCGAGGTCCCCGCCGCAGCCGGCGAGCAGCCCACCGAGCAGCCATCCGCCGAACCATCCGCCGAGCCCTCCACCGCCCCACGGCGGCGCCGCCGCCGGTCCGGCAAGGCGACGACCGGGGCCGAGCCCGAGGTTCTGCCGGCCGCGGCTGCGGTCGCCACCGACGTGTCGGGGCCGATCGAGGGACCCGCCGACCGGGCCAAACGCGGCGGCCGCCGCAGCAAGCGGCCCCGCAGCGATCGCCAACCCCTCCCACCGTCCCGGCCCAAGACCATGCTCATCACCGTAGGCAAGCAACGGACCCAGATCGGCGTGATGGAGGACGGCGACCTCGTCGAGCATTACGTGGCCTCGCAGCAGGACCACTCGATCGTCGGCAACATCTACCTCGGCCGCGTGCAGAACGTGCTGCCGGGCATGGAGGCCGCCTTCATCAACATCGGCGAGGAGCGCAACGCCGTCCTCTACGCCGGGGAGGTCACCTTCAGCGAGGACGTCGAGGGACTCGGCCGCCGCATCGAGAAGGCCCTCAAGTCCGGCCAGCCCATCCTCGCCCAGGTCACGAAGGACCCGATGGGAGCGAAGGGGGCCCGGCTCTCCACGGAAATCTCGCTCGCCGGGCGCTACGTGGTGCTCGTCCCCGATACCGAGTCCCTCGGGGTCAGCCGCCGCCTTCCCGACGACGAGCGGACCCGCCTCAGGGAGATCGCCCAGCGCCTCAGGCCGCCCGGCTACGGGCTCATCGTGCGGACCGCCGCCCGGGGGGCGGGGGAATCGGAGCTGGCCGTCGACATCGAGCGGCTGGTGGAGACGTGGCACGAGATCTCCGAAAAGGCGCAGCACTCGCAGCCTCCGACCCTCATCTACGCCGAGCCCGAACTGGTGCTGCGAGCGGTGCGGGACCTGCTGACGGAGGACGTCGAGCGGGTGGTGATCGACAACGAGGACGTGTACCGGGAGGTGCGCGACTACGTCGTCGACGTGACGCCTGCCCTGGAGGAGCGCATGGAGCGCTACGAGGGCACGGTCCCGCTGTTCGAGTCGTACCACGTCAACGACCAGATCCGGCGAGGGCTGGACCGCCGAGTCGGCCTCCCGTCCGGGGGCCATCTGGTCATCGACCGGACCGAAGCGATGACGGTGATCGATGTCAACACCGGCCGCTACGTCGGCAAGTCCAACCTCGAGGAGACCGTCGTCAAGACCAACCTGGAGGCGGCCAACGAGGTGGCGAAGCAGCTCCGGCTTCGGGACATCGGCGGGATCATCGTCATCGACTTCATCGACATGCTGCTCGAGCGCAACCGTGAGGAGCTGGTCCGGGAGTTCCGGGCGGCCCTGGCCCGGGACAAGACGCGCACCCAGGTGTACGCCGTCTCGGAGCTCGGCCTCGTGCAGATGACCCGCAAGAAGGTGTCCGAGGGGCTGCTGGAGGCCTTCTCCGAGGTGTGCGACCGCTGCGAGGGCCGGGGCATCATCCTCCTGGACCTGGACGCCTGACCTCCAGCGGCTGGTATCATGCCGTGTCCCGGTTTTTTCGAGGGCCCTGTCGCGTCTGGGTCGGTCTGGAAGGCAAGAGCGATGTACGCAGTGATACGCACCGGAGGAAAGCAGTACCGGGTCAAGGCCGGGGATGTGCTGGAGATCGAGCACCTCTCCGACAAGGGCGACGACGTGAGCTTCACGCCGATCCTCGTCTCGACCGACGACGGGCGGACTCTCATCGGCAACGAGGCGGGCGCGTACCCGGTGGCTGCGAAGATGCTGGGAGACGCCAAGGGCGACAAGGTCATCGTCTTCAAGTACAAGAACAAAAGCGGCTACGCGGTCCGCAACGGCCACCGCCAGCTCTACTCGCTGATCGAGATCACGTCCATCGGAGGAGGCAACGGCTCGGAGCGGACGCCCGCGGAGGCCGGGGTTGCAGCGCCTGCCGAGGCGGCGCCAGTCCCCGACGAGTCCTGACCGACCTGGTACCTTAAGGAGCGACATGGCACACAAGAAAGGCGCAGCAGCCTCCCGCAACGGCCGGGACTCCCACGCGCAGCGGCTCGGCGTGAAGGTCTTCGGCGGCCAGCTCGTCAAGGGCGGCGCCATCCTCGTGCGCCAGCGTGGTACCCGCATCCACCCGGGCCTCGGCGTGGGCCGTGGCGGCGACGACACGCTGTTCGCCCTGACACCGGGCATCGTGCGCTACCACGAGCGTCGGGGCCGCCACTTCGTCGCCGTCGACGCCTAACCGCCGGCCTTTTCCAGTCGTCGCCCACTCCTTCGGAGTGTTCGACGACCCCCGAATTGGAGCAGGGGGGATTCGCAGCTCATCCCCCCCGCTGAGCTCCGGGGGGCTGCTACTCCCCCCTGGACCCCCTACTCGCCGGCGGGGATCCAGCACTCGACCGTCGTGCCGCGGGCGCCGTCGTCGCCGACCCGCACCCAGAACCCCCGGTCGCGCTGGCCGAGCTCGACGGTCACATGTGATGCGCCCCCCCGCTTGGCGACGTTGACGAGCGCCTCTTCGGCGGTGCGGCAAAGGAGCCACCCAAGCTCGTCGGCGGGCTCGTCGACGAGGGTCGTGGTCAGGTCGTAGGTGTACCCGGCGTCCCGGCTCGACTTGGCAAGGTAGAGGTCGAGGGCGACGGCCAGGCCGCCGGCGTCCAGGGCGGGGGCCCGGAGGCGGGCCACGAGACCCCGGAGGCGGTCGATGCCGCTGCGGATGCCTGCGACCGCGGGTTCCAGCAGTGTGCGCACCTCAGGATCGGGCAGCCTGCGCTCGAGCAGCTCCAGCCGCATCGCCGCCGCGGCCATCGCCTGCACGGCGTCGTCATGCAGGTCGCCGGCGATCGTGGTTCGCTCCTCCTGCGTCACCCGTAGCAGGGAGGCGAGGAGCCGTCGCCGCTCCCGGTCGGAGGCTTCGAGGCCCTGCACCCGCTCCCCCAGCTTCTCGGTGACCGCCATGAGATAGGCACGGTGGACCTCCTCGCCCGGCATCACCGGCCGCACGGGCGGGCCCTCGGCCAGCATGGCCTCCACGGCAGCGAGGACGAGGGCGGCGTCGGGGGGCTGGGCGAGGACATGGCGGATGGCGCACGCCTCGGCAAGCCCACGGACCTCCTCAACCACGTAGGCGGCCGCCGTGAAGATAACGAGGACGGTGGCAGTGTCGGGGTCGGCGCGCAGCCGGCGGACCAACTCGTAGCCGTCCATGCCGGGCATGAGGGCATCCGCGATGACGGCATCGGGGATCCGCTCCCGAGCGAGGGCCAGGGCCTCCGCCCCGGTGCTCGCCTCGCCGACCTCGTAGCCGGCGTGGCCGAGCAGGGTGGCCAGGCGCGCGCGCTCCGAGGCGGCGCCGTCGACGATCAGCAAGCTCGCCAGAGGCCCTCGGTTCAGGCGGTCCTCATTCAGGCCACAACGATCAGAACGAAATACCTCGATTGTTCATCCGCAAAAATTACCAGCCGGAATGGCCAATAAGTGCATGCACCGTGTACAGTGGTCAGCGTTTACGCAGTACCAGGAGCACGGGCATGGAGGGGACACCCCCGGTCCCCTCCCGCCCGCCCTCCTGGAAGGCCATCGGGGACCTTCCCTGGGCCGAACCACCCCACGGTGTGGTGGTCGATGCTGGAGACCCGCCGCCCGGGCTAAGCCTCTGACTCTCTGACACGAGAATTCCCGGGCCGCGGGCGGCCATGGGGGAGGTCGATCACTCTGCGTGGTCACTCCGGATTCGCTATTTGCCCATAACACCTGTTTTAGGGGCCTTGCAGAAGCCAGGGACTGGAACTGTGGCTGTTTGACCGCGCCAGGCGCGGCGAGACAGCCAAACATGCGCCGGGACCCGGCAACCAGGTACGACGGCGACCACAGAACGCGGTGACGCTGGAGCACAGCCGGTCCGAGGCCGCGCAAAGGACCCCATTCTCGTTCGCGGGAGTGGACCCTGACGTATGGTACCCACGATGATCTTTGTGTGAAAAAGCATCATATTGAGGCCTAACGACACAAAGAAGATTCTCGGCCCCTACCATCCCTCCGGCGGAGACGAGAGCCCTCAGGCGGGCGGAAGGAAGCCCGAGGCCTGCAGCGTGCTCCGGCCCGCCCCCGAGAGAACGGACTGGACGAAGGCCTCGGCGGCCGTGGGGTTCGGCGAGTTTTGCAGGACGGCGATCTGGCAGTCCACCGGCACGTCCTGGCCGGCGGGGATGGCCACCCCGGTCAGCCCCGAACTGCCGCCCACGATGTCGCTCTCGTAGGCGATCCCCGCGTCGGCGTTGCCCGCCAGCACCGTCGTGAGCACGAAGGCAACGCTCGGCTCGACGAACTTCGGTGACGACCGTATCCCGGCCCGGGCCAGGGCCAGGCGCGCGTCCCTCCCTGCCGGAAGGCTCGGGTCCGCCACGACGAAGGAGACGCCCGGCTTGGCCAGGTCGTCGAGGGTCCCGATCGACTTGGGGTTCCCGGCAGGGACGACCAGCTGCAGATGGATGCGGGCAAAGGTCGCCACCGTCGACGACACCACGGCCCCGGACCCCTTGAGGGCCGCCATGACGGCAGGGTCCGTGCCGGCGAAGACGTCGGCCTGGGCGCCGGCCTGGACGGCCGTGGCCAGCGCCTGCGACCCCTGGTAGGTGGCGGTCACCGTGACCCCGGGGTGTGCCGCGGCGAAGCCGGTGCGCAACTGGTCGAAGGCCGGCTTGAGCGGCGAGGCGGCGAGCACCAGCAGTACGCCCGACGGCGCCGCCTGGGTCGGTGACGCCGGGGGCGTGGGGTGGGCTGCCCGCCGCGACGCCGTACAGGTGGGCAGGAGGACTGCGCAGACGGCCAGCACGCAGGCACGGCGGAGCTTCATCTCCGCAATCCTCCCACGCCCCGCGCCTCGGGGGACCGCGACGGCCCGGAGGATACGATTGGGGCATGTTCGTCGACGAGGCACGGGTGCAGGTGACGGCGGGGCGAGGCGGTGACGGCTCCGTTTCCTTCCACCGCGAGAAGTACCAGCCCCGGGGGGGTCCCGACGGCGGGAACGGTGGCCGTGGCGGCTCGGTGATCCTCGAGGCGGGCCACGGTGTCGGGTCGCTCTCGTGGCTGAAGGACCATCCCCACCAGCGGGCCGGCGACGGCTCCCCGGGCCGCCGGAACAACTCCAGCGGCCGCGACGGCACCGACCTGGTCCTGGCCCTCCCGCCGGGGACGTTCGTGCGGGACGAGGATGGCCATGTCCTGGCGGACCTTCCTGCACCCGGCGACCTCTACGTTGTCGCGGCGGGTGGCCGCGGGGGCCGCGGCAACGCGGCGTTCCTATCGGACTCCCGCCGTGCGCCGGGCTTCGGTGAGCTGGGGGAGCCGGGCGAGGCCCGCTGGGTCCGCCTGGAACTGCGCCTCATCGCCGAGGTCGCGGTCATCGGCCTCCCGAACGCCGGCAAGTCGACGCTGGTAGGGGCGCTCTCGGCGGCGAGTCCCAAGGTGGCCGCCTACCCCTTCACCACGCTGGAACCCACGCTGGGCCGCGTCGAGGATTCCCCGGCCGGCGACCCGCTCGGCGACGGCACGTTCACTATCTGCGACATCCCCGGGCTCGTCGAGGGCGCCCACGAGGGGAAGGGGCTTGGGCTGGGGTTCCTCCGCCATGCCCAGCGCGCCCTCGCCTTCGTCCACCTCGTCGACCTCAGTGCCGATCAGGACCTCCTCGCGGCCTACGGGACGGTGCGCCACGAGGTCACGTCCTACCTCCCTGAACTGTCGGAGCGCCCCGAGGTGGTGGTCCTCAACAAGGTGGACGCCGTGGAGCCGGCGCTGGTCGAGGAGGCCGTCCGGGTGTTCCGGGAGGCGGGACTTGCCACCCTGGTGGTCTCGGCCGCCGAGGGCACCGGGCTCGACGCCCTTGTGAGCCGGCTGGTGGAGGTCGTCACCGCAGCGCGCCAGGCGACCGCCGGCGCGAGTGGCTTCGAACTGTTCCGCACCGAGCGGCGGGGGTTGGCGGTGGGCCGGGACGACGACGGGGCGTGGCGGGTCACCGGCGGCTCGGTGGAACGCTGGGTGGCGATGTGCGACCTCGGCAATCCCCAGGCCGTCGCCTTCCTGCAGGAGCGCCTCGACCGCGCGGGCGTGGAGCGGCTGCTCACCGGCGCGGGGGCCCACCCGGGCGACGAGGTCCACATCGGGGCGTCGACGTTCGAATGGTGGCCCTCCGCCGATCGACGGGCCGGGAGCCACAGAGCCGGGAGCCATAAGGCCGGGAGTCAGGGGGCCGGTGGCCGGCCTTGATTCTGCCCCGGTGAGCCAGCGCCCGGCCGGGGCCAAGCGCATGGTGGTCAAGCTCGGGACCTCGAGCCTGACCTCGTCGGACGGGAGACCCGACGTCGCCCGCCTCAACCGGATCACCGACCAGATCGTCGACCTCCGAGAGCGCGGCGTCGAGATCGTCGTCGTCTCGTCCGGTGCCATCGCGGCAGGGATGTCGGCCCTCGGCCTGGAGCGCCGGCCCACGGACATGCCCACCCTCCAGGCCGCAGCCGCCGTCGGGCAGCGCCGGCTGATGGACCTGTGGGCCGACCTGCTCGAGCCCCACGGCCTCCCCGTCGCCCAGGTGCTGATCACCCAGCACGACATCGTCCAGCGAAGCTCCTACGTCAACGCCCGCAACACCCTCGAGCGGCTCCTGGAACTGGGAGCCGTCCCGATCGTCAATGAGAACGACACCGTCGCCGTGGAAGAGATCCGGTTCGGCGACAACGACCGCATCGCTTCGCTGGTGGCGAACATCGTGCGGGCGGACCTCCTGGTCCTGCTGTCCGACGTCGAGGGCCTGTTCACCGAGCACCCCGACAACCCCGGGGCGAGCCTGCTGTCCACCGTGGAGGAGATCACCCCGGACCTGCGGCGCTCGGCGACCCGGCGGCGCTCCACCCTCGGCTCCGGCGGTATGGTCTCCAAGCTGGAGGCCGCCCGGATCGCGGGGCTGTCGGGGGTCGCAACTGTCATCGCCTTCGGGGATCGGCCGGACGCCCTCGTCGATGTCTGGTTGGGGCAGGACGTGGGAACATATTTTCCTGCACGGCGGCCACGACAGGCGGCCCGCAAGCTGTGGATCGCGTGGGCACCCGCCACTCGGGGGCGGATCGTCGTCGACGAGGGGGCACGGCGCGCCGTGTCCCACGGCAACAAGAGCCTGCTCGCCGCAGGCGTGCGGGCGGTGGAAGGAACCTTCAAGGCCGGCGACGCGGTCGAGGTCGTCGGTCCTGAGGGGGAGTTGGTTGCCAAAGGCCTGGTTGCCTTCGACTCCGACCTGCTGGCCGGGATCATCGGCACCAAGGGGGGCCGCGAGGTCATCCACCGGGACCAACTCGTTGTTCTGTAGCGCTCGCCGACCGGGCGGCCACCCGGTGGAGCACCAGGAGAAGGAAACGTGACGCTGAAACCACCTGAGAACCAGACCATCGTGATCTTCGGTGCCACCGGCGACCTGACCGGGCGCAAGCTGATGCCGGCGCTCTACAACCTGTTCGTACAGTCGCTGCTGCCCCGGGAATTCGCCGTCGTGGGCTACAGCCGGTCCGAGATGACCGGCGACGAGTTCCGGGAGCACGCCGCGGCCAATGTCGCCAAGTACAGCCGCACGGGGCTCGACCCCCAGGCCTGGGAGGCGTTTGCCGCCCACATCGACTACATCGCGGGAGGGTTCGAGTCAGATGGCGCGATGCACGACTTCGCCCTCAGGCTCGAGGAGATCGACGCAGCCATCCACGGGGAGGGACGCCGCCTCTTCTACTGCGCCGTGCCGCCCTCGGCGTTCCCGAAGATCGCCCGCCGCCTGGGCGAGGAGGGCCTCAATCGGGGCGGTCGCATCGTCATGGAGAAGCCCTTCGGGTTCGACCTCGCCAGCGCGAAGGAGCTCAACCGTGAGCTGCACGAGGTCTTCGACGAGAACCAGATCTACCGCATCGACCACTACCTCGGGAAGGAGACCGTCCAGAACATCCTGGTCCTGCGCTTCGCCAACGGCATGTTCGAGCCGATCTGGAACCGGCGGTATGTGAAACAGGTGCAGATCGACGTGGCCGAGGAGCTGGGCATCGAGGGTCGGGGCAGGTTCTACGAGGAGGCGGGGGCGATGCGCGACATCGTCCAGAACCACATCATGCAGCTGATCGCCTTCGTGACCATGGAGCCGCCGGCCTCCTTCGACGCCGAGTCGATCCGGGACGAGAAGATGAAGCTGCTCCGCGCCGTGCCGCCGGTCCGCCGGCGAGAACGCGACGTGGTGCGGGGGCAGTACGTGGCGGGGGTCGTGCGGGGGGTCCTGGTGCCCGGCTACCGGGAGGAGATGGACGTCGCGCCGGACTCCATCACGGAGACGTTCGTCGCCATGCGCATGCGGGTGGAGAACTGGCGCTGGGCGGGGGTGCCGATCATCGTCCGCACGGGCAAGCGCCTCGCCCGGTCGGCCACCCAGATCACCATCTCGT
>DASPZW010000342.1:0-6051 GCA_035636055.1 Actinomycetota bacterium | reverse complement strand
CGCCGGCGAGCCTCATCGCCGGGGTGGGGGCCGTCGTCATCTGCGACCCCAAGTCGTGCCGCGACCGAGCCTCCGACTTCCTCGCCCAGGCAGCGGAGTGGGCCTCCCCCGAGTCCGCCGGCCTCTTCGTCGACTGGGAGGAGGCCGCCGGCGGCGCCGAGGTCATCGAGCTGTGGCCCTACGCCCGGGCCGAGGAGGGCATCGACCTCGACATCACCGGCTGGGACGAGTCGATCGGCCAACCGGAGAAGCTGGTCGACACCATCCGGCGGTACCGGGCCGAGGGCGCCACGGTCGCCGTGGCTGCGGGGCGCACCTCCAACCGGGCCAGGGAGATTCTGGCGCAGGCCGGACTCGGCCTTCCCGTCGGGCGGGCCAAGGTCGACGAGGCCGCCATCTCGACCGCCTCCGTGGAGCGTGGGTACCTGCTGCGCTTCGGCGGCAAACCGGCGCTGGCCCTCATCGGCGAGGCAGACCTCTTCGGCCGGCGGCGCCCGGTGGCGGCACCCTCGGCCGAGCCGGACGCCCGGGCCACCGCCCTCGTCCTCCAGCTCGCCGTCGGCGACTACGTCGTTCACGAGACCAACGGCGTCGGGCGCTACCTCGGCATGGTCACCCGAACCGTGGCGGGCATCTCCCGGGACTACCTGCTGATCGAGTACTCCGGCGCCGACCGCCTCTACGTGCCGGTCGAGTCGCTCGATGTCATCACGAAGTACGCCGGCGGCGAGGCACCGCGACTCAACCGCCTCGGCAGCGGGGATTGGGAAAAGGCCCGCTCCCGGGCGCGCCGGGCGGTGCAGGACATCGCCAAGGAGTTGGTCATCCTCTACGCCAAGCGCAAGCATGCGGAGGGCCACTCCTTCGGCAGCGACACGCCCTGGCAGCGCGAGCTCGAGGATGCCTTCCCCTTCCTCGAGACCCCGGACCAGGCCCGGGCCATCGACGAGGTGAAGGGCGATATGGAACGACCGGTCCCAATGGACCGCCTGATCTGCGGCGACGTCGGCTACGGGAAGACCGAGATCGCGGTGCGAGCCGCCTTCAAGGCGGTCCAGGACTCCAAGCAGGTGGCGGTCCTCGTGCCGACCACCATCCTCGCCCAGCAGCACGCCCAGACCTTCGGCGACCGCTTCGCCGGCTTCCCCGTCAAGGTCTCCCAGCTCTCCCGGTTCCTCACGTCGAAGGAGGAGGCGGAGGTGGTCGAGGGCCTGGCGAGCGGGAGAGTCGACGTCGTCATCGGCACCCACCGGCTCCTGCAGCGCGACATCAAGTTCCATGACCTCGGCCTGCTCGTCATCGACGAGGAGCAGCGCTTCGGCGTCAAGCACAAGGAGGCCCTCAAGAAGCTGCGGGCAAACGTCGACGCCCTGGCGATGACCGCCACCCCCATCCCCCGGACGCTCGAGATGGCGCTCACGGGGATCCGGGACCTGTCGCTCGTCGACACGCCACCTGCAGACCGCCGGCCGGTCCTCACCTACGTCGGCGCCCACGAGCAGCGCATGGTCACCGCCGCGATCCGCCGCGAGCTTGCCCGGGACGGGCAGGTCTTCTACGTCCACAACCGGGTCCGCTCCATCCTCGGGGCCGCGCGCCGCATCCAGGCCCTGGTGCCGCAGGCACGGGTTGCGGTCGCGCACGGGCAGATGACGGAGCATGAGCTCGAACGGGTGATGGTCGACGTCTGGGACGGCAAGACCGACGTGCTCGTCTGCACGACCATCATCGAGAGCGGCCTCGACATCCCGGCGATGAACACCCTGATCGTCGAGCGGGCCGACCGGCTCGGGCTGGCCCAGCTCTACCAGCTCCGCGGCCGGGTTGGCCGTGCCCGGGAGCGGGCCTATGCCTACTTCTTCTATCCCGACGAGGACGTGCTGACCGACGAGGCCCACGAGCGGCTGAAGACGCTCTCGGAGTTCACCGAGCTAGGAAGCGGCTTCAAGATCGCCCTGCGCGACCTCCAGATCCGCGGCGCCGGCAACCTCGTGGGGGCGGAGCAGTCGGGCCACATCGCGGCGGTCGGTCTCGACCTGTACGTCAAGATGATGAACGAGGCGGTCCAGGAGCTCGCCGGGACGCCGGTCGTGGCCCCGGTCGAGGTCCGCATCGACCTGCCGGTCGACGCCTTCATCCCACCCTCGTACATCGCCCGGGAGTCGCTGCGCATCGAGTCCTACCGCCAGATCGAGAAGGTGCGGACCGCCGAGGAGGTGGCCTCGCTCCGGGAGGAACTGGCCGACCGTTACGGGCCGCCCCCGGCACCGACGGAGAACCTGCTGGCGGTCGCCGAGCTGCGGGCGTACATGGCGGAGGCGGGCATCACCGAGATCGCGGTGCGGGACGGGGTCATGAAGGTCAGGCCCGTCCCGTCGCTGCTCGACTCGCAGGAGGTGCGCCTGGAGCGCCTGCACCCAGGCGCGGCCTACAAGCCCGTCACCGGGACACTGATCATCCCCGGCGCCCCCGCCATCGACCTAGCGGGCTGGGTCCTGTCGAGCGTGCGCCGCCTGCTGGCTTGAGTGGCCCGGCCCGGAGGAGTCGAAACCTTTCTTCATCGCCCAGGCGGCGTGGAACGGCGGGTTGGGGACAAAGAAAGTCTGGCGCAGTCCGTCATCTCGTTCGGGGCGGGGTGCTCGGACCTGCGTGCTAACCTCGGGAAGCGTGCGACCTCTTCGCTACGGCCCCCGGCACCGAGCGGGCAAGGTCCCGACCCGCCGTCACCTGCTGCTGCTCGCAGCCCTGGCGGTGGCCATGCCCGCCTGCACGAGTGGGTTGGGCACCTACTTCGCCCCCACGGCGGCCGTCGTCGGTGGCGCAAAGATCGCCGAGTCGACCGTGATCGCCCAACTGAAGGTCGTCGCCACCCAGCAGCAGTTCTCCGGGCTCTTCCAAGGCCCCCAGTCCAACCTGAACCGGCTCGACGCCAAGCGCCAGATCCTGAGCCAGCTCGTGAAGCAGCAGGCGGTCGTGAACGAGGCGCCAAGCCTCGGGGTGGTCGTCACGCCGCAGGACGTGCAGACCGCGGTCGCCAACACCCGCCAGCGCCTCGGGGGGGCGGACGCCCTCAACAAGTCCCTGGCCCAGCACGGGCTCAACGTCGACGAGTTCACCAACTACGAGCGGCTCAACCTCATCGTCACCCGGGCGCAGGCCAAGGTCGTCGGCACCATCAACGCCACGGCGGACCAGATCTCCGCCGCCTACCAGCAGAACAAGGCGAACTACGACGCCGAGTACCACGTGGCGCACATCCTCATCTGCGGGCACGCCGATGCCAACGGGGCCTGCACCCCCACTCAGGCCGACCTCGATCTCGCCAAATCGGTGAACGAGCGCGCCCTGGCGGGCAACGACTTCTCCCAGCTTGCGCGGCAGTACTCGACCGACGCCGGGTCGAAGGCGGCGGGTGGCGACCTCGGCTGGGTGCAGCCTGGCTCGGTCGTGGCTCCCTTCGAGCAGGCGGCGCTCGCCCTGCAGCCGGGGCAGGTAACGCCGCAGCCGGTCCAGACCCAGTTCGGGTACCACATCATCAAGCTGATCGCCAAGGGCAGGTCCCTCGCCGACGCCACCAGCGAGCTCAACGGCCAGCTCGAGCAGACGGCCCGCCAGCAGGCCTTCGCCACCTTCATCCGCAAGGCGATCGCCGAGACCCGGATCCGCATCAACCCGACGTACGGCCAGTTCGACGCGACCTCCCAGTCGGTGGTGGCCCCCGCCGGGGCCGCCCCGGCGCCGGCTCCCTCGGCGCCGCCAGGAACCAGCGGGCCATGACCGTCCTGCACCTGGTCGGGCTGGGGCCGGGGGCAGCGGAGTTGCTGACGCTGCGGTCCTGGGAGTTGCTCGCCTCCGGCAAACCGCTGCGGATCCGGGACCCGGGCCACGAGGCCGCCCAGACCGTGCTCGCCCGGGGCTTCAACTTCGACACCGTTACCGAGACCGATCCCGAAGCCATCGCCACGTCGGTCGTCCGCTGGGCCAGGAGGAACGAGGCCAGCGTCTACGCGGTGTCGGGGCATCCCCTCGAGGCACCCGAGGCCATCCCGATACTCCGGGCGGCGGCATCGGCAGGGGTCGATGTCGAAGTGGAGCCTGGCGTGAGCGACCTCGAGCGGCTCCCCGCAGCCGACCCGGTGACAGGGACCTTCGCCGGACCCGGGGCGCTGCGGGGCGCGATGGCCTTCGAGCGCCTCGTGGCCGTGATGGCGCGGCTGCGCTCGCCCGACGGCTGCCCGTGGGACCGTGCGCAGAGCCACGCCTCGCTGGCGATCCACCTGATCGAGGAGTGCCACGAGGTCCTCGACGCCATCGACCGCAACGACATGGTCGACCTCGAAGAGGAGTTGGGCGACCTGCTCCTGCAGATCGTCTTCCACGCCCAGCTGGCCGACGACGCCGGAGCATTCGAGATCGGCGACGTCGTCGAGGAGTTGATCGCCAAGCTCGTCTACCGCCATCCCCACATCTTCGGCGACGTGTCGGTCAGCGGGCCAGATGAGGTCGTCTCCAACTGGGAGGCGCTGAAACACGAGGAGAAGGCCCGCACCACGCGGGCCGACGGCATCCCCAAGGACCTGCCCGCCCTCCTCTACGCCCACAAGGTCCAGCGCCGGCTTTCCGGTGCGGGACGCCCCTGGGAGGCGTCCGCCGAGCGCCTGTCCGAGCTGGTGGCCGCGGCGGCTGATGCGGAAGGAGCCTCGGCCGATCGGGCGTTCGGCGAGCTGCTGTTCGAGGCGGTCTCTCTCGCCCGGCAGGCGGGGGTCGACCCCGAGGGCGCCCTGCGCCGGACGACGTCCCGCCACCTCGTGGGCGGTGGCGCCCACCCCGAAGGTCTCGTCGGGCTCCCGACCCCGCCGTCCGAGTAACCAAGTTTCTAGTTTCCGTCAAAAGGACCGCCCAGCAGGCTTTTTGACGGAAACTGCCCTGACACCGGCTTCCGGGCGCCGTCGGTGGCTCTGAATCCGGCCCTCGGAGAGTCGGGCGGGTAAACTCGGCGTTACTTCAGTTAACAGGAGTCTTGTGATGAGCACGATCGAGCGTGTTGTTGCCCGCGAGATCCTCGACAGTCGTGGCAATCCGACGGTTGAGGTCGAGGTCTCGACGGATGACGGAGGTTGGGCACGGGCGGCCGTCCCGTCCGGCGCGTCCACCGGTACCTTCGAGGCAGTGGAGCTGCGCGATGGGGACGACCGCTACGCCGGCTTGGGCGTCCTGCGGGCGGTCCGCAACGTGGACGAGGTCATCGCCCCAGCGCTGGAAGGCGTGCCGGCCAACGACCAGCGCCTGGTGGACCGCATCCTGCTGGAGCTCGACGGCACCCCGACGAAGTCCAAGCTCGGCGCCAACGCCATCCTGGGCGTGTCGATGGCGGTGGCCAAGGCCGCTGCCGACGAGCTGGGCCTCCCGCCGTACCGCTACATCGGCGGGGCCGGCGCCCACCTCCTTCCGGTCCCTCTCATGAACGTGCTGAACGGGGGCGTCCACGCCGACAACACCCTCGACATCCAGGAGTTCATGATCGTGCCCCACGGTGCCGCCTCGTTCGGCGAGGCGCTGCGGATGGGTACCGAGGTCTACCACGTGCTCAAGAAGGTCCTGCACGAGCGGGGCCTGTCCACCGGCATCGGCGACGAGGGAGGGTTCGCTCCCGACCTCGCTCGCAACGAGGACGCCCTGTCCCTCCTCGTGGAGGCCATCGAGGCCGCGGGCTACGAGCCCGGCACCGAGGTGGCGCTGGCGCTCGATGTCGCCGCCAACGAGCTCTACCGGGACGGGTCCTACGTCCTGCCCGGCGAGGGTACGACGCTGACCGCCGCCGAGCTGGGGGACCGCTTCGCCGCGTGGATCGCCCGCTACCCCATCGTCAGCATCGAGGACCCCCTGTACGAAGACGACTGGGAGGGGTGGGCGGCGCTCACCGCATCGCTGGGGGCGGAGGTCCAGCTCGTCGGCGACGACCTCTTCGTCACCAACCCCGAGCGCCTCCGCAGGGGCATCGAGCTCCACGCCGCCAACGCCATCCTCGTGAAGGTCAACCAGATCGGGACG
>DASPZW010000341.1:0-4045 GCA_035636055.1 Actinomycetota bacterium | reverse complement strand
CAAGTCCCAATTTCCCGAGGTAAGTCTCGCCAGAGTCTCGGATCGTGGGACTCGTTTGTCTCGTGTAGATCGTGACGTTCATGCCCACCGGCCGAGAACAGTGGGGCGCGTCCTCGCCGACGGCTGCCTGTTCGATTTCGGTGGTTGCGGGCCCCCGCAACCAGGAAAGACAATGGCTTCGGAGATCTTTTTCTGCCCGGAGGGCGGCGGGTGCGGCCGACCCTGACCGGCCAGTGAATGCCCCCGGCCCAACCGTGTTGGCATGACGGATGGCCCCTTGTCAGTCGTCTCGCTCCGCCGGGTCAGCGGATCGGGCCGCCGCCCGCGCCCCGCAGCCGGGGGTCCAGCATGTCGCGCAGCGCGTCCCCGAACATGTTGAACCCGAAGACCGCCAGCGAGATCGCGGTGGCGGGCCAGAGGGCCATCCACGGCGCATGGTACATGAAGGTTCGCCCGGAGCCCGAGAGCATGCCGCCCCACGACGGGTAGGGCGGGGGGACGCCGAACCCGAGGAAGGAGAGCGTCGACTCGGCGAGGATCACCGCGCCGAGTCCGATGGTGGCCAGGATGATGACCGTGGCCATGACATTGGGGAGCACGTGCCGGAGCAGGATGCGAGCGTGGGTGGCCCCGAGCGCGCGGGTCGCCTCGATGTACGGGTGCTGCATCACCGAGAGGGTGGCGCCGCGGATGATGCGTGAGGTGCCGGCGGCGCCGAGGATCGACAGGGCGAGGATCAGGTTCAGCAGGCCCGGCCCCAGGGCGGCCAGCATGGAGAGCACGATCACCAGAGCCGGGAACGACATCCAGGCATCGACCACCCGCTGGACGAGGATGTCGTAGGAACCGCCGAGGTAGGCGCTGGACACGCCGATGAGGGTGGCGAGCACGGTGGCGACGAGGACGGTGGAGAAGCCGACGGTCACCGAGATCCGGGCGCCGAAGACGACCCGGCTCCAGATGTCCCGGCCCAGGTTGTCGGTGCCCATCCAGTACTTGACGCTGGGCGGCTTCATGCGGGCCACCGACTCGTCGTAGGCGTAGGGGGCGATCCGGTCGGCGAAAACGGCCATCACGATCAGGGCCAGCACGATCACCGCCCCGATGGCCCCCAGCGGCTTTTGCCGGCAGAACCGGAGCGTGAGGGCGAGGGACCGCGGCAGCGACCACGGCCGGGGCGGCGCCTCGGGGATGGAGAGGGTCTGGACCGTGTTCGCCACGCTCAGTACCGGATGCGGGGGTCCATCACCGCGTAGAGGAGGTCGACGGCCAGGTTGCTCGCCACGATCATGATGACGATGACCAGGTTGATGCCCTGGATTACCGGGTAGTCGCGCTGGATGATGGACTCCAGCAGGAGCTGGCCCATGCCGGGCAGGCCGAAGATCTGCTCGATGACCACGGCGCCCCCGGCGATCTGGGCGACCTGCAAGCCCAGGACCGTCACCACCGGGATGATCGCGTTCTTGAGGGCGTGCTTGAGCACGACCACGCGCTCGCGCAGCCCCTTGGCCCAGGCGGTCCGCACGTAGTCCTGGCGCAGTACCTCCAGCAGCATCCCCCGGGTGAGCCGCATGATGGTGGCGGCGGAGGCGATGCCGAGGATGATGCCGGGCAGGACGAACTGGAGCAGATGCGTGGCGGGGTCCTTCGAGAACTCGACGAAGCGGATCATGGGCGTCCAGCCCCACCAGATGGCCGGGAGCAGGATGATGACGATGGCCTTGACGAAGGCGGGGATGGACAGCCCGAGGATGGCCGCGCTCCGCGAGAAGAAGTCGAGCGCGCCGTCCTGCCGGGCGCCGGCGATGATGCCGACGGGGACCCCGATGGCGATGGCGACCACGATGGCCAGCGCGCCGAGGGTGAGGGTGACGGGCAGGCGCCGGCCCAGCTCCGTGAGCACGAGCTGGCGCGTCCACAGCGACTCGCCCAGGTGGCCGCGGCCCACCGCGCCGAGCCAGGTCGCGTACTGCACGAGGATGGGCCGGTCGAGCCCCAGCTTGGCCCGGAGCTCCTCCAGGTCCTTGCCGTACGCCTTCTCCTCCAGCATGAGCTGCACGACATCGCCGGGGATCAGGCGCGGCAGCGTGAAGACGATGAAGGTGGCGATGAGGAGCGAGGGGATGGCGATGAGGAGGCGGCGCAGGACGTACGTGGGCATTCCGGGGAGGTCAGGGGGCGCGACGCCGAGCCCGCTCGGCGCCGCGCCCGGTCCGGCCCGCTACTTGTCGATCCAGACGGCCATGAGCCGGCCGCCGAAGTCGAAGCCGTTGTTTGGCATGTAGTTCTTGATGTAGGACTCCCACGCCGACACGACCTTGACCGACCCGTCGACACCGAAATACCCGGCCTCGGCTGCGTAGCGCTGGATGTCGTAGATGATCTGCTTGCGCTTGGCCACGTCGAGGGTGCGCCGCTGGAGTTTGATCATCTCCGTGAGCTTCGGATCGTTGACGGGCATGACGTTGAAGGGCTGCTCCGGCACGTAGATCCGGTAGAAGTAGGCCTCGGGGTTGGCCCAGGCCCCGCGCAGGCCGGCGTACATGTGGTCGAACTTCCCGAAGATCGTGCTGGAGATGAACGCGCCGTACTCCTTCAGCTTGAGCTCGGCGTCGATTCCGGCCGCCTTCCAGTTCTTCAGGTTGATCTGGACCGCGTCCAGGAAGTCGGGACCGTAGCCCGTGCCCGGCGCCTCCACCTCGGTCTTGAACCCGTTGGGGTAGCCCGCCTCCGCGAGCAGGCGCTTGGCCTCCGCCGTCGAGTGCGTGTAGTTCTTGCGGCCCTCGGGGCCGAGCTGGTCGATGGGTATGGACCACTCGGCGAAGGCGGCCGGGACGACCGGGTTCGGCGTCCAGTGGCCCTGCGAGAAGGCGTTCGCGTCGTAGAGCTCGGTCAGGTTGGTGGCCCGGGCGAGGGCCCGGCGGACCCGGATGTCGTTGAACGGGGGCTTCTCGATCTTGAGCCCCTGCGATCCGGCGGTGAACCACGTGTACTCCGCGGTCTGCAGCCCGGGCTTCCGCTGCTTGACCAGGGCCAGGTCGATCCGGCGCACCACCTGCTGGTACTCGGGGCCGAAGTCGGTCTTGCCGGCCAGGAAGGCGGCCAGCCGCGAGGACGGGTCCTTGTCGATGAGCATCTCCACGCCATCGGCGTAGGGCAGCCCCGGAACGAAGTAGTCCGGGTTCCGGACGTAGGTGATCCGGACATTGGGCTCCCACCGCTCGAGCATCCAGGGCCCGGTGCCCACGACGGAGTCGACCTTCTTCAGATCGCCGAACTTCTCGACGCACTCCCGGGCGATGATCCAGGCTGCCGTCGAGGCCAGCATGTCGAGGAACCAGGCGTTCGGCTCCTTCAGGTTGAACCTGACGGTGTGCTTGTCCACGACGTCGATCTTCTCGACCGATTCCATCTCCGGGCTATTGGGGTTGCCCTTTATGCTGCGGAACCGGTCGAAGGTGTACTTGATGTCGTCGGCCGTCAGCTCGCGGCCGTTCACGGGGGGCTTGTTGTGCCAGCGCACCCCCTTCTTCAGCTTGAAGACGTAGGTCGTCTCGTTCGGCTGAGTCCACGACTCGGCGAGGTCGGCCTCGAGGGGGTAGGTCATGGGCTTGACCGACGGGCCCGCCTTCACCTTGAGGAGCCGGCTGTAGACGAACGACAGCGGGACCTGGGTCACGAAGGAGATCGTCTGCTGGGGGTCGAACCCGGTGACGGGATCCGACTGGAACGTGAGTCGCAGGACGCCGCCGCGCTTGGGGGTCTGGGCGGCCACGGGGGATGATGCGAGCAGTCCGGCCGCCCCCCCCGCCGCGCCCAGCGCGACGCTGGCAGCGCCAGCCTTCAGGATGTCTCGACGTGAGAGAGGAACCGTGATCTCAGGGTCGTTCATCACGCACCTCCGAGACGGTCGGGGTCTAGGTGGCCGGCACTCTGCTGGAGATTCCCGGCGGTGTCAAGCGTGGAGTTGCCCCTTCATATCGCGCCACGGCTGGGTTGCCGCGGACCGCCGAGAGCGCTTTCCATCGCTACTGATCGTGAC